>CAYREL010000012.1:0-11235 GCA_964423275.1 uncultured Flavobacteriales bacterium
CAAAGCCATAACTTAAATCCTCAACAGGTCCCGATATTTTTAAAAATAATTGTTTCCCTTTTACTGGATTTTCTTGAACAATATCAGATTTAGATTTCTTTCTTCTAACTATGTCAGCCCAATTAAAATTCAAGTGATAATCCACCTGGTTTTCAAGATTATAATTTCCGTAAAAAGAAAAGTCTAAGACATCATTTTCAAAATTGGTTTTATCAATTTCTGTTATTCCATCGGATGAAATTATAGTGGATTTAAAATCTTTAAATACTACTTTATGAAGGTTTTTCTCGTAATGATTTATATCAATTATATTTCTAGTGATAACACTACTTTCAAAAACTTTTAGAATATCGTATAGAAAAGGATACTCTAAAAGTACAATTTCTTTAAATGTGTTCTTGGATTCAATTGAAGAGTTTTGAAAATCCCAATTATTTAAAGAGTCAAAAATTAATTTGGAATTAAAATCACTTGAAATATTGCCTGATATATGTTTGTTTTTTATGTATTCCTGATCAAAATCGTTAAATGATTTCATTAGCTTTTTAATATTTAAACTTGATAATTTACCGTCTATCAACCAGTTTTGATTGTCACTACTTAAATCCGCATTATAGATATTTAATAAAATCTCTCCACCATAAGACTCCATTAATAAATTTTTAATCTCTAGAGATTTATTGATTTTGAGTCTTTTGGAGGTGACATTGGAAAACTTTAAATTATCGTAATAAAGTTCATTGGCAGTTATAGCCCCTTCCAAATCTATTTGATAATCTGCATTGGAAGAATCCTTAGAATTAAATATTTCTAATAAATCGTCTAGATGGAATTTATCAAGTTTTAAGTCGTAATTACATTTAATTTTTTTGTGGTCAGCTTGAACTAATTTGTTCCAATCCAAGAAATTTAAATTCATTGAAAATTCATCTTCATTAAAAAAGGAATTTTGAACAATAATATCCATATTTTTTTTTGAAATATCGGCTTCAAAATCATTTAATTCTATATGGGTTTTTTTAGGGAAATAATCTATATTTATTTTTTTACTAATTAACTTTCCGTCTAAATTCTCAAAAAATAATTTGTCGTTTTTAGTGGTGATTTTTGTTTCCATTTCAATAGCAGTTTCTCCATCGAAAGAAAAATCTTTAAGGGTTGTGAAAAAAGGAATTTTATTTAAATCAAATAACCCATCTATATTTAAAAAGTAAGTTGGCTTGTTAAAATTATTAACCTCTAAATCCCCCCTCATTATTTTATCATTCATGAGCGCTGAAAAATTAATGATTTTAAGTTTTTGTTCCTTATTATTAAATGTTCCACTTAAATCAATCTTTTCTAACTGAATATTATTTAGATTGTCTTTCAAAGTTGCATTTTCAGCATTAAAATTGACAAGGAAACTAAGGGGTTGCTTGTTGTTCATCTCCCCATTTAGATTTCCATCAAAATTGAATATTCCTTCAGAGCTATATTTGGTTTTTATGCTAGCATAATCTAAAGGCAGAACACTAAATATTTCAGATATTTGAATTTTATTTCCTTTAATATTTAGATTTATCATATCTTTTTTTGAGCTTTTATAATCTCCCTCTAAAAAGAAATTCATATCTGCTATTTTTAATTTTCCCTTTTTTATTTTTAAGGAAAAAGGATCATTTTTTACGTGTAGAATAATTTCTGTATTTGCATTTTTGGAGCTTATATAATTTACACCTCCCAAATCAAATTTATTTACTAACATACTAGATAGTATATTTAAATCGTATTCTTTATTGGAGAATTGACCTCTCAACTTTGAATCTGAAATAGTGAAATCGTATTCTTGACTTAAGGGAATGTTTTGGTAATTCACCGAGAAATCCATAAGAGTAAGTTGATCTAAAGAAAACTGAAAGTTTTTATTTTCAGATTTGTCATTTGAAACAAATACGTCGAAATTCTCTTTCCCCTCTTTACTAACTTTTGCAGCAAGACTCCCATTTTTTAATACCAACTTCCTAACTATATATTTTTTATTAATTAAATCATAAGCATCAAAATTTAGAAACGCATTCTTTGCAAACAGTAAAGTATCACTATCAGCTAAAGGGTCTTTTATTAAAAGATTGGAAAATTGCAATGAGATTGCAGGAAAATAATTGAAAGCACTTAATTCTATATCTTGAATAATCATTGGGGAGATAAGCTGATTATTTATCTGTTTTAATGCAATTACTTTAATCTCTTTATCGTATAATTTTATCACAGAAAATAAAACTCCAAATACCAATAGAATTATTAAAGCTAATATTGAAACGATATACTTAATTATACGAATAACCATATAAGTTGAAAAGTTTTTAATTTACTCCAGACTTATACTATCAAGAGTTGCTTTTATATTTGCTATATCTAGATAGTATTTTGGCTTTAAATTTTCAGCAATAGGATCTTTACTAGGCACATTTAGTTTAAGTGGGTTTTTAGCTTTCCCATTAATATATACACGATAGTCTAAGTGTGGACCAGTGCTTAACCCCGTACTTCCTACTTCACCAATTTTCTGTCCCTGTTCTACATATTTACCCACCTTAATACCTTTTGCAAATCTTAATAAGTGTAAGTATTTAGTAACAACGTTTCCGAAGGAATGTTTTATTTTAATCATATTTCCAGCACCTCCAGATCTGCCAGCAAATATAACTTTCCCATCCCCTGTTGAAACCACATCTGTTCCAGATGGAGCTGCATAATCTACCCCGTGGTGAGGTCTGTAAATCTTTTTAATTGGATGCAATCTTCTATTGGAAAATTTGGAAGATATTCTTACATACTCTAAAGGTGCTGAGAGTAACGCCCTTTGCATACTTTCTCCAGATTCTGTAAAATAACTTTCAACCTTTTTAGATTTTGACAAGTATTTAAAAGCATAAAAGTCCCTTCCTTTATGGTTGAATAAAATGGCTTTAATATTTCCGACACCAATAAATTTATTCTCTACATATTTAGATTCAAAAATTATTTTGTAGTTATCTCCTGATTGAATATCAAAAAAATCAATTGTCCAAGCATATAAACTAGCAACTTTAGAAACCAAGGCAGGACTTAATTTATTATCGATAAAACTTTGCCATAGACTAGAAGATATTCTTCCAGATGCTTTTTGAATTCTTATCTCAATAGGGCTTTTTATAACGGTAATGTTTAATGAATCTGAAAAACTCATGATTACCTTTTCGGTAAGTGAATGCTGGTAAATTAAATTGGAATATTTATTGCTATCGGTATTGAAGATGGTATAGTATTTATCTCCAGGATATATTTTTCTTATATCATAAATCTCTTTAAAATCATTTCCTAAACTATAAATTTGGTCGTAGGAAATATTTAAACTTTGTAAAATCTCGCTAAAACTTTGTCCGTTTTTTACCGAGCTGCTGTCAATTTTAAAATTCTCAAGACTGAAGCCCTGTATTTTTTTAAATATTTTAACTTGTTCAATGGGATTGGTAGACTCCTGAATTGATTCCTGGACATTTGTATTGGAAGAATTACAAGTTGAGAATAAAAATACAATTCCAATAAATATGGAAGTTGAAATGTAAATGTTATGTCTAAATGCCATATTGATTACAATGATAATTCAACAGCGTAGTTAAACTCTAGACTTCAAGACAAATTATAAACATTAAAATGTGTTTTATAGTTCAATAAAAATTGCTCCTGTGGACTAACTTTATATGCTCTTTTTCCCTGTTTTTTTTAAAAAAAACTATTCCAAGTGAAAATATATCTAGACTAAGCATTACTTTATCAAAATTGCAAATTTCTTCCCAAGCTTGTTTCATGTCACTAGACCAATATATATCGTCAAAAATAAAAATTGAATCTTCGTTTGCTTGCTCAGCTAACCAATAAAAATATCTTAACGTAGCATCTTTAGAATGATTTCCATCAAAAAAAATAAAATCAAACTTATTTTTTAAAAGTTGGGGGATGATTTGATCAAAAGGCTGGTTTATAAGCGCTACGTTTTTAAGCTTTAAGGAGTTGAAGTTTTTTTGAGCGAGGCTACTTACTTTAGGGTCTCCTTCAATTGTGGTAACTTTGCCCTCTTTGTTGGCATTCGATAGATAAGCTGTTGTAAGTCCTAAAGAGGTGCCTATTTCTAGAATATTTTTTTTCTGAAAGAAACTTACCATCCTAAAAAGTATTTGTGCTTTTTCAGGTCTTGACTGAACTTTTTTAGCTAAAATATTAATAGTGCTAGTTGAAGATTTAATAGATTTTGATCCTGCCCCTAAATCTTTTAATTCAATTGCTTCATTTTGTTTTAAAAGCAAACTTCTCACATGTTCTATTCCAATAAAAGAATAATACTTAATTGAGTTGTCCAATATGTTTTCTATGAATTCATGAACCATTGGAGAATGAATATTGTATTTATTGGTTCCCTGAAATAAAAACTTTAAATAAAAGCTGATTTTTTTAAACATATGCAAATTTAAGGCTTTAGTTGGTGCTAATAAAAATTTTATTAAAGACATTATCTATTAGATTTGTAGTTATGAAAAGTGAAAATGAAAAAAAAGATCTTTCTTTTTTAGGACACTTAGAAGAATTAAGATGGCGGCTTGTAAGATCAAGCGTTGTTATAATTCTAGCTGCAATAGTATTATTTTATTTTACAGACCCTATTGTACAGCAGTTTTACATAAACATGTCTAAAACAACTTTTCCTACTTACCAGTTTTTTTGTCTTCTTTCTGAAAAATTAAATATCAGTGGTGCTCTTTGTGCAGAAGACATCCCTATTCAAATTCAATCTATTGAAATGACCAAACAATTTTCGACAAATATGTATTTTGCATTAATTGGTGGGTTAATTATTTCTTTCCCATTTACATTTTATCAAATATGGTCATTTGTCAAGCCCGGATTAAATATAAAAGAACTCAAAGCAACTAGATGGATTGGCTTTAACGCTAGCTTGTTGTTTTTTACAGGTATTTTATTTGGCTACTTCTTAATTAGTCCTCTTTGCGTTCAATTCTTCGGTGGATATAAATTGACAGATCAAATTCAAAATAACTTTACAATTAGTTCTTACATGTCAATGATAACAACTTCTACTTTTTTATCTGGCTTGTTTTTCGAACTTCCTATTGTTATGTATATTCTAGCAAAAATTGGAATATTAGGTCCGGATATTCTAAAAAAATATCGTAAACATTCTTTAGTAGCTATCTTGATACTATCTGCATTAATTACTCCACCAGACGTAGTAAGTCAACTTTTAGTCTCTTTTCCTATTTATGCTTTATACGAATTTGGAATTATTATCGTTAAAAGAGTGGAAAAGAAAAGATTAAAAGATCTTGAAAACGAAAAACCTAATACCGACTAATGGAACTTAAGTCTATAAATATTAATAAGTCTTACAATGGAGTTGAAGTTGTAAAAGGAGTTTCTGTAAGCTTAAAAAAAGGAGAAATAGTTGGTCTACTAGGCCCCAACGGAGCAGGAAAAACCACAACTTTTGACATGATTGTAGGATTAATAAGTCCAGAAGAGGGAGAAGTTTTTTTAAATGACTTGAAAATTACGAAAGTTCCAATGTACAAAAGGTCAAAAATGGGAATTGGATATCTTCCTCAGGAAGTTTCAGTTTTTAGAAAATTATCTGTCGAAGACAATATAAAAGCAATTTTAGAAATGTCTAGTTGGTCTAAAGAAGAACAAAAAAATAAACTGGAAGGGCTAATCTCTGAATTTGGATTAAATCATGTAAGAAAAAATTTGGGGAGAAATCTTTCTGGAGGAGAAAAAAGAAGGACAGAAATTGCCAGGTGTTTGGCTAATGAGCCTGATTTTATATTATTAGACGAACCTTTTGCAGGTGTAGATCCAATTGCAGTAGAAGACATCCAAAGAATTGTGCTTAAACTCAAGAAAAAAAAGATTGGGATTTTAATTACAGATCACAATGTTCAAGAAACATTGTCTATTGTTGATAGAGCATACTTACTTTTTGAAGGAAAAATTCTCAAAGATGGAACAGCAGAAGATCTTGCTAAAGACGAGCAAGTAAGAAAAGTTTATTTAGGTCAAAAATTTGAATTAAAAAAGAAAACAATTGATTTTTGAATGGCGTTAATTCTAAATATTGAAACATCTACCAAGACTTGTTCTGTAAACCTATCTAAAAATGGAAAATCGCTAGGTTTAAATGAAATTACAAGTGAAAAATATGTTCATGGCGAGAAACTACACCTTTTAATAAAAGACCTTTTTACATCTTTAAATCTTTCACTGAAACAGATGGATGCAGTTGGTATCAGTGCTGGACCTGGATCTTTTACAGGTCTTAGAATTGGTGTTGCAACAGCAAAAGGATTGGCTTTTGGACTTGATATACCTCTTATTAGCATGAATTCTCTTGAAATAATGATCAATTGCTACCATAATAAATCCACTAATGACAATGCGTTATATTTTCCAATGATAGACGCTAGAAGAAAAGAAGTTTATACAGCTGGATATAATTCTGAAAAAAAACAAATAACAGAAATTATATGTCCGGAGATTAATTCTGAGTTTTTAAAAATTTATGAAAAGTACCAAAGGCTTTATTTTTTAGGTGACGGAGCAATAAAGTTTAAGGGAGAATTCAATTCTAAAATTGTAGAAATTGATGCATCAGTACCCAACTCCTCTAGTGGCATGGCGTATAATACATTTGAAAAATTCAAGAATAAGGATTTTGAAAGTATTCCTTATTTTAACCCTTATTACCTAAAAGATTTTTTTACTGGTTAAAAAAAATTGAAAAACTTCCTCCTAGAATTAAAATAATATAGATATTAGCAGACAATTAATAATTGAACTAGTTTGTACTATATAGAAGCTTCCAAAGAAACTCCACTAGTATCTTTAAACTCAGAGAAAGGAGTTTTCTTAATTGATGGTGATTGTGTTTCTGAAACTCCTGAAGAGTTTTTCAATAACGTTACTAATTGGATTGAAAATTATTCCAAGAATCCGTACAAAAATACTACGCTAACAATAAATCTAGGAGGAATAAATATTTCATCTTCAAAATTTTTGCTTAATATAATATACCAATTAGAAAACATTTATAAATCTGGTTATCAGGTTAAGATTAGATGGGTATATAAAAATGGGGAAGATGGGAATTATGAGCTAGGAAAGGATTACTCGGAAATGGCTTCAGTTCCATTTGATTTTATTGAAACTGTTGAGAACTTTGTTTCCAATATTTAACCTAACTTAAAGCCCTTATTATGACTAAATCAACACACCAAATACTGTATATAATATTGTTTGTTTTATTGGCAGTACTGTATTTTATTCAATTTTCCAGTTCAAGTAGCTCTGAAAACATACCAACTATTGAAAAGGAATTAACTATTCAACCACTAAATGAAAGTGGTCTAAATATAGCATTTGTAAATAGCGACACAGTTTCTAAATATTACGAATTTGCTAAAAAAATTCAAAAAACTTTAACTACTAAAAGGTCCGAAGCAGAAGGGCAAATTAAAAGCAAATACTTTGCTTATGAAAGTCTAGTTCAAGAATTTGAAAAAGCTTCACCAATTATGGGAGATAGGGAGAAGATGGAAAAGGCTCAAAAAATCAGACTACTAGAACAAGAAATAATGCAAGTTGAACAGCAACTTTCTGAGCAAGTTTCCAGACAGGAATTAGAATTGACACAAAGCTATATTGTAAAAACTAATGACTATATGCAAGAAATTGGGAAAACTCTTGGTCATGATTATGTAATGAGTTATAGAATTGGTGGTGCTATGCTTTACGCTAATGAACGTCACGATATCACAACTGAAATAATTAAATTGCTTAACGAGCGTTACGAATCTTCTAAATAAGAAACGTTTTATTATTTTCTTCGTATATTTTGTTAAACTTCGTTATGAACTTTTTAGTTCTTTTAGAGAAACATCAAAATGCAATCCTTGGAACATTAATAGTTCATATACTTATTTTTGTTTGGCTAAATATTCAAAATGTCTCTTTTTATATAATCCAACCGAAAGAAAAAGTTCTAGCCACTCTAGATTTCACATCCCCAGAAAATAATTTAATCCCAAGAGAAAGCAAAGAAAATTTTACTGATAACAAAATTGTAGTTACCAATGCAGCATCTAACTATGATCAGGAAAAAGACATGAGTGCATCTCAGAAAAAAGCACTAGCAGAAAAGGTAATAGAGGGTGTTAAAAAATTTGAAAAGAAACAATTTAACGATTTTGGAAAAGACAATCCGGTTATAGACAATTCTCGTCCTGAAAATGAAAAAATAAAAGATAATTCTATTATCAAAACTGTAAATAAGTCATTAAAAAAGACCTCCAATGCTACTGCAAAATATTTTTGTGAAAATAGAAGTATGATTTGGCAAAAAATCCCATCCTACCTTTGTAATCAAACTGGCACAGTAAAATTGACTATTAAGGTTAATCCCAAGGGAGAAGTAACAGACTGCAAAGTAGATAATTTAGGAACTAATACATCTAATCAGTGCTTAATAGAAAATGCTATAAATTACGCTAAGAATTGGAAATTCAACCAAGATTTTTCAAGTACAAAAAGACAAGAAGGTTGGATTGAATTTATTTATCTATCTCAATAACAAAAAAAATGCGATTAATTATATTTATTCTGTTCCTTCAAACACTTTCTATTTCTAGAATATATAGTCAAAACAATGGCTTATTAAAAAATGAAATAATTACAACCTATTGGGGAAGTAATGAAAAGCAAGTAAGAAGTATTGGAACTTATCAGACAAGCGGATACTCAAATATTGGCGCTAAAACTGGTAAATGGATTCACTTTTACAAAAATGGAAATCTTCAAGAGGAAAGCAATTATTTTCTTGGACAGTTGAATGGAGAATATAAATCCTATTATCTCAATGGAAAACTAAAATTTAGAACTTTTTACACTCTTGGGAGAACTGACTCAATTTTTGAAGCCTTTTACCAAGATGGTACTTTGGCTGAAAAAGGAGAATATGACATTCTTCCAAAAATAAATAAAAAAGATACAACTGTACTAAACTATTGGCTGAATAGAAATGATGAAATACGATCTTACAAAAGTAATTATTGGGAATATTATTATGAAAATGGTAAGCTTATGGAAAAATCTCATTTCGTAGATGGTTCCGATACTACTGAATTTATAGATCAATTTTATGAAGCAAATGGAGATACTCTTATTATGGATGGAAAAGGATATAGAAAAACATATTACTCTTCATCAAAACTAAAAACTGTTGTAAAATATAATAATGGCTTAAAAAATGGAGTTTTTGAGCTATACAAACCCAATGGTCGTCTTCGAAAAACAGGAACTTATCTCAATGGGAAAATATCAGGAATATGGAGAGAATTATACCTCACTACAGATACAGTTTACCAAGAATTACAATATAAAAAGGGCTTGAAAAATGGATCATTTAAGGAATATTATGTGAATGGAAAAATAAGTATGGAAGGAAACTATATTAATGATTTAAAAAATGGAGACTGGACTTACAGTTTTATCAATGGGGCTTTAGACATGAAAGGGGCTTTTAAAGAGGACAAACAAGAAGGGTTTTGGATTTTTTATTATCCCAAGGGAATAGAATATTACAAAGGGAACTTTACTAATGGCCAGAAAGAAGGAAAATGGGATTTTTTCTATAATACAGGAAATATTTGGAAGAAAGGAGAATACAAATACGATCAAAAAAATGGGTTCTGGTTGACAAAATTTGAAAATGGGAAAACTGCTATGGAGGGAAATTATGTTATGAATAAAGAAAATGGGGTTTGGAAATCTTGGTACAATAATGGGCAGTTAAAGGATCATGGAGCTTATAATTTAGGAAAAATGGACGACAAATGGATCGGTTATTATACAAATGGACAGAAAAAGTATACGGGAGAATATGAGGACGATTATAAAATTAACTCTTGGATTTATTACTCTGTAAAAGGGGATATTGTTGAAACGAGAAATTATAAAGTTTTAAATAAAAGAAGTATGCTTATCCCAGATGAAAATAGAATGGTGAAAAAATCTGTTGCAGATGGTAAATGGATAAAATATAGTGAATATGACCAAAGCTTAAAAAGTGTAGAAAATTATTCCAATGGGAAATTAGATGGGGAGTGTAATTACTATTTTCCAGGTGGAATAGTCCCTAATAGAATTGTGAATTATAAAAATGGACTGTTAGAGGGGAAATATCAAAATTTTTCCAGAAAAGGAGCTGTCATTTCTGAAACTAATTACAAAAATAACCGAAAACATGGAGATGTAAAAGTATATAGCAAGCGAGGTAAATTAATCTCACATATAGTTTACAAAGAAGGCATAAAAGTAAAAGACTTAATTAACAAGATTAATTTTAAATATAATTCTCCAACTAAGAAAAAATAATTAATTTGTATAGCAAATATCATTACAATTAATTAATGTCATTTTCTCTACATTTTAAAAAAATACTTTGGTTGCTGTTTATTTTAGTTGTTAACAGCACTATTATAAATAGTCAAAAAGCTATCATTTACGGTACAGTTCGAGATGGCGAAGACTTAGAAATTTTAATTGGAGTCAATATCCAAACTCAAGAGCAAATAGGAACAATAACAGATTTTAATGGCAAATATTCTATAGAATTATCCAATGGCGAACACACCTTAATCTTTAAATACATTGGATATAAAACTGTAAAAAAAACAGTTTCTGTTATTAATAATCAACAGATTTTATTAGATGTAGTTTTAGTAGCTCTAAATAATCAATTGGACGAAATGGTTATTTCTGCTAATAAATATGAAGAAAAGTTGGGAGACGTTTCTGTATCAATGGCTATTATTAAACCAGATTTAATTGAAAATAAAGCTACAAGAGATGCTGAATCTATAATTGAACAAGTCCCGGGAGTACAAATTAATGAAAACCAAGTAAGTATAAGAGGAGGAAGTGGTTGGAGCTATGGTGCGGGAAGTAGAGTAATGGTAATGGTAGATGGAATGCCCATGCTAGCTGGAGATGCCAATGATATTAAATGGACTGGTATTCCGCTAGAAAACATATCGCAAATAGAAATTTTAAAAGGTGCTTCATCGGTGCTCTATGGTTCATCTGCATTGAATGGTGTAATAAATATTAGAACACAATATCCAAAAGAAAAGCCCATTACAAAAA
>CAYREL010000013.1:0-11141 GCA_964423275.1 uncultured Flavobacteriales bacterium
GGCGTGCTGTTTTTCATGCAGTTCACAAAAATGAAACTGCCACTTTGTATTGGTTTTTAGACAATGTTTTCCTTGGAACAACCAATGGGAATCACAAAATTGAAATATCCCCAAAATATGGGGGGAAAAGAAAAATTATTCTAGTTGACAACAATGGGTATAGCGTTGAAAAAAGTATATTATTTATAGAAAAATAAAATCTCTTACAGCTAGATTTTAAAATATTTCTAGACACACAAATATACCAATACAAATAATTGTAATTTCATTATAAATTTTAAATTCATTTCTATTTATGAAATACTTTGTTTCATTTTTAATCCTTTTACAATCCTCTTTTTATTTCTCTCAGAATATTCTCCCCAACAAGTCTACTGAAAATGAAAAAAGTGCAGAGGCTGTCGCTCATTATAAAAATAATTACTATAACCGATCATCTAGTGTAATTACCACTCAGCCCATGGGTAATTTAAGAACAATGGCAGAATGGGAAGAGGTTCAGGCAATATGTATTACCTGGACAGGATATAAAAGTATTCTAGCTAAAATAGTTGAGGAAGCTCAGACAGAGTGTGAAGTTATTATATTGTGTAATAATGTGAATTCTGCTCAAAATGAATTGACTAATTATGGAGTTTCATTGACCAATGTAAACTTTATTGCCACCAATTATAACTCTATTTGGATGAGAGACTATGGTGGGAACACTGTATATAAAGACTATGTAGATTCTCTAATATTAGTAGACTGGATTTACAATAGAAATAGACCTTTCGATAACAACTCACCTGGATTGATTGGAAACTTAAAAGGAATTCCCGTCTATGAAATGTCTCAACCTGGAACAGATTTAGTACATACTGGAGGAAATTTTATGGCAGATGGTTTTGGAACTGGATTCTCTTCAGAACTAGTAGACGATGAAAATAGCAGTTCTGGAAATTTCAACTTGACTAATAAAACACCTGCTGAAATAGACCAATTAATGGATGACTGGATGGGAATTGATAACTACATTAAAATGACGGTCTTGCCCTTTGACGATATTCACCACATTGACATGCACATGAAGCTAATAAACGAAGAAACTTTACTAGTTGGGGAGTTCCCCTTTAATGTTTCTGACGGTCCACAAATTGAAATGAACATTCAGTATATTCAAGATAATTTTACATCCGTTTACGGAACTCCATATAAAATTGTTAGAATTCCTATGGTTCCTTCTGTTTCTGGAGTTTATCCTAATGGCAGCTGGAGTGGCCCTTCCTACAGAACTTATGCAAATAATTTAATTGTAAATAAGAAAGTTTTGGTTCCAACCTACAGAACTCAGTACGATACCACTGGTCTTAGAATTTTGAGAGAAGCAATGCCTGGATATGAAGTTATAGGAATAGATTGTGATAATTCTGGTGCCAATATTATTGGCTCTGGTGGGGCAATTCATTGCATAACCAAGGCAATTGGGGCAAGTGATCCGCTTTTAATATCCCACCAAGAGTTAGGTAATACTACAGACAATATTAACCCGAATTATGTAGAAGCGTTAATAATGCATAGTTCTGGGATTAATTCTGCAACATTACATTATAAAAGCTCTACGGATTCTACTTTTTCAACTTTAAATATGACCAATATCTCTGCAGATCAGTGGGCTGCCGATATACCTGCACAAGCTCTTGGAAGTACTACTGAATATTATATATCTGCCGTTTCTAACTCTGGAAAAAGTCAAGTAAGACCAATAACAGCTCCCTTAGGACATTTCCAATTTAGTATTCTTAATTTTGTTGCTATTGCAGATCTAAATACAGATTTTGGACGTGTTTTTCCAAATCCATCAAGTGGTCTTACTTGTATTGAAATTAACAACAGCAAAGGGTTTAATGGAGCATTGGAGCTTTTTGATATCCTTGGCAAAAAAATAGCCACCATTCACCATGGAAATTTTATAAAGGGAGATAGAAAATATTTTATAGATTTATCTAGCTATGAAAACGGCGCTTATCTATTGGTCTTGACCAATCAAAACTCAGTTAAAACATCTACCATTTTTAAAAATTAAGACCACCAATAGAATGTTCAAAGTACTGTTTTGTTGGATTTTTTTAAAATTTGATGCATCTCTTTTAGTTCATTTGCAGTAAAGTAACGCCACTCCCCTTCTCTTACGTCTAAATTAATGTTCATAATGCGGACTCGCTTAAGTTGTTTCACCTCGTAATTCAAATATTCACACATTCTCCTTATTTGCCTGTTAAGGCCTTGTGTAAGGACAATTTTAAATTTTTTATTTGCTATTTTTTCAACTTGGCATTTTTTAGTGGTTGTTCCCAATATGGGCAATCCAGAGCTCATTTTTTGAACAAATTCTTTAGTTATGGGTTTATCCACTGTAACCAAATATTCTTTTTCATGGTTGTTGCTCGCTCTCAATATTTTATTAACAATATCGCCATCAGAAGTTAAAAAAATCAAGCCCTGGCTTGGTTTGTCTAGCCTTCCTATTGGAAATATTCTTTTTGGATAATTTAGGTAGTCAATAATATTGTTCTTTTCCCTTTTTACATCGGTTGTACAAACAATTCCTTTGGGTTTGTTAAAAGCTAAATAAACGAATTTTTCCTTTCCAACATTAATTACTTTTTTATCTACAGTTACCCTATCTCCAGGCATTACCTTAGTACCAATTAATGGGACTTCCCCGTTTATTTTGACCCTGTTTTTGTCAATTAATTTATCTGCCTCTCTTCGTGAACAAAAGCCTGCTTCACTTAAAAATTTATTGATTCTTATTCCCTTTTGTTCCCTCACCAGACACAATTAATATATAATTACTTTTTTTACAATTTCTAATTCTTGATTTGAAAATACTATAATATAGATTCCTTTTCTCCAGTTTTTAGAATTTATTGTTAGTAATTCTTCTTGCATAATTGATTCATAAATCATTTTTCCGTCCGGTGAAAATATAGTCACTAATGCCTCTTGAAATGGCTCTCCTTCTAGAAAAATAGAAAAATTAGATCTTGTTGGGTTCGGTGAAATAATAACATTATTTTCTCTTGAAGAGTGAGAATTGGAATCAGGAGATATTAAAACAATACTAGATTCCATAGGTCTTAACCCATTAGAGAATAAATTTAAATTTTCGAAGCCCCCTTGAGAATTAATTGAAATAGTTCCCAATTCATTGTTGTTAAATAAGTCCAATAAATAATAATTTCCTTCCGGCAATGAAGACTTTAAAAGACTTAAAAAGGGATAAGCCAGGTTATTGGATAAATTACAATTGATTAAAATAGTTTTGTTTCGGAAGGTTCTTGCAAAACTTAAAATTTCTTCGCTGTTGTTTTCAAGCATTAAAATATTTCCTTTTCTTAATGCCGAGTAGTTGTTTCGAATTTGAATTAGTTTTTTATAATGATTGACTAATGAATTTGTGTCAGAAAGTGTTGTCTCCACGTTGTTTGTTAAATAATTATTTGCTACACTTCTCCATGGCGCAGAGTTGCTAAATCCTGCATTTACAGAGTTTGACCACTGCATAGGTCTTCTTATGTTTTCGTGAGCCCCTGTGCCAATCATTCCTATTTCTTCCCCATAATAGATAAATGGGACTCCTGGCAATGTTAGATAAATACTTGCTGCTAACTTCATTTTTTCATTGCTATAACCTAGTTTATTGAAAACTCTATCCATATCGTGATTGGTCAAGAAAGTGCCATACTGTAAGGCTGGATAAGACTCTTGAATGATTTGAATTTGTTGTTTTATGCCAACAGAAGAACCTGAGTTTACAGAGTTTAAAATATCACTAGCTAAATCAAATTCAAAACAAGCATCTAATCGACCTTCCTGAACATATGGGATGATGGAATTAGTGTTTGACCAGGCTTCTCCTATAGTAAATGATTCGGAAGAAGTATATTTATACTCGTGATTAAATTCTTCAATTAAAGAAAAATTAGCAGGTGTATTCTCCAAATTAGAGCCATCTTCAATAAGATATTTAATAGCGTCTAGCCTAAATCCATCTACCCCTTTATTTAACCAAAAATTGGCAACATTCTTCATTTCTTGCTTTACTTCTGGGTGCTCAAAATTTAAATCTGGCATGCCGCTCCAAAAAAGTCCATAATAATAGTTTCCTTGATTGTAATGCCAAACATTTTGTCCCCAAGGCCCTGTAATACCAGGGTTATTGTCAGACCATATATACCAATCTCGAAAGTTGTTTTGAAAATTTGAAGACTGTAAGAACCACGGGTGTTGGCTAGAAGTGTGGTTTAAAACTAAATCTAATATTACTTTAATTCCTCTATAATGGGCTTCTTCTAAAAACTCTTCAAAATCCTGCATGTTTCCATAATCTGGTTCTATTGTATAATAATCTGTTGCGTTATATCCGTGGTAAGAAGGAGACTCCATTATAGGCATCAACCAAATTCCTGTAATGCCCAAATCATTTGTAGTTGTTGGGTCGCCATCGTTCAAATAATCTAACTTTTCTATTATCCCTTGAAAATCTCCATCTCCATCTCCATCACTATCATAAAAGCTTCTCACAAAAAGCTCATAAAAAATTGTGTTGTTCCACCAATGGGTATCAAAATTAGTAGTTAAATAAGGATCACATTCTTCACATGTATTAAAACAATGAGTAAATGGTGAATTAGTTCCGTTGACAACATTTATTTCCCGGTTTTTAGAGGAATAACAAGTAAGTGGTAGTAACTCTGCATTTAAAGAATCTGTTCCGTTCACAAATAAGTACTCATAATTTCCTTCCGGAATATTAATACTTAACTCATATGTCTTGTCTGCGTTTAAGTCCTGAAGTTGGGTAATTCCGGCATCCCAATTTTGAGAAAATCCTGCGGCTTGCTGAAAATCTCCCATTATATAAATACCATCTGGAGATATGATTTGGTTTTGTAGATTTATTGAAAAATTAACAAGTGGAAGACACCCATTAAATGGAACTGCTGGCAAGGTAAGATCAGAACCATTTACTATTAATGAACGATTATTAGTAGGGCCCACAGAGCATTCAGCTGGTGGGCTTTCGTCCATTCCCCAAGCGTTTCCGTTTATAAATTTATATTCATAATTGTTGTCAGGAATTAATACGGTAATCGAATAAATTCCATCTCCGTTATTATCCATGATTTCAGTATTAGAGGGAGACCAGTTTACTCCCAATCCTGCTGTAGATTGAAAATCTCCGGCAATATGGACTCCTTGAGGAGAAATTACCTCATTTTTCATATCTACTTGAAAAGTAATTTGATGCAGTTGTGCAATAGAAAAAAAACTACTCATTAAAAATATTATTCCAACAAATAATTTATTAAACATCCTCATTATCTCAAATGTAAATATAAACTAAGTGTAAAAATAGCGATAGTTACTTTTTAATAATTCAATAGAAAAGTGAATTTATTCTCTTTATTTATCTTATTGAACCTTTCCTAAAAATGATTAATTTTATATCCAAAGATTTACAGATGGCCAACGAAATTAAAAATTCTGGGATAGGGACTAAAATTGTTGAAAAAGTAAAGAGAATGATTAACTCTGAGGGACCTTTCAACTTCATTAAAAAAGGGTTATGGAAAATTAATTTTGGATATTAGAGATGTAAATAATTTGATAGATGAATAATAATTTATTTAGATACCAAGGATATATTGGTGGTGTTTGTGAGGGGTTAGGTATTTGGAGCGGAATCCCCACTATTTTATGGAGAATTTCTTTCGTGTTTTTCATCCCCGCTGCCTTTTGGATTTACATGCTTCTTTGGATATTTCTTAAAAAAGAATTATAAAATTTCATAGTTTTTTGCTAATTTTAAGAAATGAAAAATAAATATTTATTTATTCTAACTGTTTTTTTAGTTGCAGGTTGTTATAAAATTGAAAAGGATTTAAAGCCTAAATACAATTGTGATAAGCTTTCCGGAGTGCACAAATTTGTATACGAACCTATTGTAATTTCTAACGATTGTAATTGTATTGTTTCCGGCAAAGTCAAATATTTAAAAGATTGTAAAACAATTGCTTTAATTGACTACGGAAATGGGGATTGCGACAATATAGCTACTAAAATATTGTGTAAGGACGGAACGTGTTTTGATGAAAATAAAATTCCATTGGATACTTACGATTATACTATTGATTGCAATGGAAAAAATATAGAGGATGGTTTAGCTAGTGAAATAGAATTAGACCAGTTAAACGATGTTCTTTCTGGGCCTCAACCATAAATATAATTTCATAAAATAATTTATTAATCGAAGGGTAAGCCATGTGTGGAATTGCAGGTTTTATAGATTTCCATAAAAAATCAACAAAGTCAAATATCCAATCCATGATTGAGCCACTTAATCATCGTGGACCGGATGGTGAAGGCACTTCACTATTCAAATCTAAAAATGCAATAATTGGTTTTGGCCACAAGAGACTATCCATAATTGACTTAAGCCAGACTGGGAAACAACCTATGACCTTGAACCACCTGCACATTACTTATAATGGAGAAATTTATAATTACCAAGAAATTAAAAATGAATTAATAGAATTAGGTCATCTTTTCAATGGAGAATCTGACACTGAAATGATTCTTCATGCATATACAGAGTGGGGCATAAAAGCAGTTGAAAGATTTATTGGAATGTTTGCTATTGCTTTATTTGATGAAAAATCACAAGAAGTAGTTTTTATTAGAGATCGTGCGGGAGTAAAACCACTATTTTATTACCAAAAAAATGATTTAATTTTATTTTCTTCCGAGCTAAAATCTTTTCATGAACACCCTGAATTTGAAAAAAAATTAGACCTAAATGCAGTTGCAGCCTACATGCAATACGGCAATGTGCCAACACCACACTGTATTTTTAAAAATTGCGCAAAAATTAAACCCGGACATTATTTAAAGCTAAATTTAGAGAACAAGTCTCAGGAAGAAATCCAATATTGGAACGTGTATGATTTTTATAATCAACCCAAACTAAACCTCTCTTTTCCGGAGGCTAAAATTCAAACTAAAGAACTTCTTAAATCGGCATTTAACTATAGAATGGTAGCAGATGTTCCCGTTGGAGTTTTTCTTAGTGGTGGGTATGACAGCGCCACGGTAACTTCATTAATACAGGCAGAATCAACGACTAAACTTAAAACATTTACTATTGGTGTCCCGGACATTGGATTAAATGAGGCTCCTTATGCTAGAGATATTGCAGACCATCTTGGAACAGACCACACAGAAATAAACTGTACTGAACAAGAGGCTATTGAAATGATAAAGGATTTGCCTTTTTTCTATGACGAACCATTTGCAGACTCTAGTGCAATTCCCACTACTCTTGTTTCAAAAGCAGCAAGAAAAGATGTTACAGTTGCTTTAAGTGCAGATGGAGGAGATGAGATTTTTGGTGGATATAACAGATACGATTATATGCATCGTTACGGAAAAACTTTAAATTCTATTCCCAAGGCTATGCGTAAAATTTTGGTTGGTGCAATGGGCAATATTTCATCGGAAAAAATACCTGTTCTTAAAAACAAATACAATTTTCACAATAGGTATGAAAAGCTAAAAACAGTACTTAATGATCCTTCTGAAAAAGAAATAATGTTAAGTCTAAGTCAGCAGTTCAACGATGAGCAAATGAAACGCGTTATGAAATCTGAATTTAAAAATTTGCCAACCATGTTTCAAAGTAATGAGATGTTAGAAGATTTTAAATCTCCATTGTCGTATATGATGGCTATTGACTTTCAAACCTATATGCTAGACGATATATTACAAAAGGTAGACCGAGCGACGATGACAAATAGCTTGGAAGGTCGTGAACCAATGCTAGATCACAGAATATTAGAGTTTGCAGCACAACTTCCGGATGAATACAAATACCAAAATGGGATAAAAAAACGAATTTTAAGAGATATTACCCACGACTATATTCCCAAAGAGCTTTTAGACAGGCCTAAAATGGGATTTGCAATCCCTATTGCAAAATGGCTAAAAAACGAACTAAGAGACCATGTTGAAGAGTATCTAAACGAAGATCGTATAGAAAAACAAGGAATTTTTAATTGGGCGTTTATTGCAAAGTTAAAGGATGATTTTTATGGAGGAAGAAAGGAATATGACGCCAAGTTATGGTACTTTTTGATGTTCCAAATGTGGTACGAAAGGTGGATGGAAAATTAAAACTAACATTTATGGAAGAATATTTTTTTGACTGTCCATATTGTTGGGAAAAAATCTCTATGTTATTAGATATTTCTGTAGGTGGCCAATCTTATATTGAAGATTGTGAGACCTGTTGCAACCCCATTCAGATAGACTATACAACTTTAGAAAGCGAAATTGCTTATTTTGAAGCTAATTCTATAGAACAATAAATGAAACCAAAACAATGGAAAGAATCTCCTTGGATAAGCAGTTTAAAGCTTGTGAAAAGTCTGCCATTTGAGGATGGTGTTTTTAATTCTATATACAGGTCTGTACTTTTAAGAAACGTAGAATTCTGTAAGGTGATAACTATTGAAGATAGGGCCTCTTGTATTAGGATGACCAATAAATTTATTCACCAAGCCATTTTCATAGCTTTTGGTATAAATAACGAGGAAATTTCAGTAAAAGAATTAATTAAAAATATAAAGAACGATTACGATTTAGAGAAGAAATATTATTTTTTCTACATTGTTTATCAAGAACTTATTAGAAGAAATAACCCTAGTTCTTCCCCGCTTTTAAAGGAGTTAAGAGGCTGTGAATTCCAAGAGCCATTTAAAAGTATATTTAAAAGTTTTGATAGTAAATTGGCTTGGGATTTTCTGCTTTTTGATTTAGCCCATCAGGAATTAAATGAAAATATGTTTGCTGAAATGTGGTTTAGGTATAAAGGGTCGTTACTAGATTGTCCGCCAAATAAATATTCCGATTTTATTTTTAGACAATATCTAAAAGACGCTGAAAAGGTGGATGATCTTACAAAAAACAACAAAAAACAAGCACTTTATTCTTTAATTCTTGAAAGAGCTGAAAAAAGATACTTACACAAAGAAATTTTTAATGCAGTTTAATTATATATTCATATTATAAAATTATATGGTTTTAACATCAAAAAATATATTATGAAAAAAATTATTGGTTTACTGTTAGTCTTTATTGCAACTACTAATTTTGCGGTGGGACAAAAGGCAAAAGCTAGCCCAAGAGAAAATGTGACTGGAAAAATAAATACAGCAACTATATCTATAGATTATGGAAGTCCATCTGTAAAGGGCAGAAAAATTTGGGGAGTACTGGTTCCTTTTGATAAAATATGGAGAGCTGGTGCTAATGAAGCAACAACCTTTGAGACCGATAAAGATCTTGTTGTAGAAGGAAAAAAATTACCGGCTGGGAAGTATTCTTTATTTATAACTCCGAATGAAAAAAAGTGTGTCGTTATTTTTAATAAAAAAGCTGAGCAATGGGGAGCATATAGCTATGAGCAAGACTTAGATCAATTAAGAGTAGAAGTTTTACCAAAAGAAGAATCTAAATCCACTGAAAAATTACTTTTCTTAGTAAAGGACAATACAGTTGCATTGCTTTGGGACAATTGGAAGATTGCTTTAGAAATTAAATAACTCTATTTATCAAGAAATTAATATGGTTAAAATTACTTTCCATTTATAACATGATAAACTAAAACATCTTGGATATAGTTTTTTAAGTCTGTTTCTTCTTTAATAGCCAAAATTTTTAAAGGCTTTAAAATCTCATCTGGAATATCAATCAATTTTCTCATAATATAAAATTATTTATTCCTATACAAATAGAAGTTTCAACATTTTAAAGAAAAAGCAACATAATCGTCATTTAATTTTCT
Source organism: uncultured Flavobacteriales bacterium (assembly GCA_964423275.1). Taxonomy (GTDB): domain Bacteria; phylum Bacteroidota; class Bacteroidia; order Flavobacteriales_D; family Parvicellaceae; genus MED-G20. The sequence goes on from CAYREL010000013.1 coordinate 9,890, forward strand.
TAAAAAACTGATTTTGAGTATTTTATATTCAAAAAAAAGGACTTTTATTATAACTCTTTTTGGAGATTAGTTTTAAAATAAAAAAAGAGCTAAATACAATGTAAATAACTCTTTTTTGTTGTCCCACTAGGGCTCGAACCTAGACTCTTCTGTACCAAAAACAGACGTGTTGCCAGTTACACCATGGGACAATTTTGGTTGCGAATTTACTTTCTATTTTCTATCCTACCAAATTTTTTACTTAACTATTCTTTATCTTTTGAGCATTAACCACCTATAAATCCATATTTTAACGTTTATTCTGGATGTATTTTTCTATTTTCGCTATTCACAATTTACTAAATGAGCTACAAAAAATTAAATAATATTACAGGATGGGTTGTATTCGCAATAGCCACTTTTGTTTACCTGTCTACTATGGAGCAAACCACCAGCCTTTGGGATTGTGGTGAATATATTACTACCGCCAATAAGTTAGAAGTTGGACACCCCCCAGGAGCTCCATTTTTCATGATGCTAGGAAGGCTGTTTTCAGCATTTGCTAGCCCTGAAAACGCAGCAATGATGGTGAATTCCATGTCTGCACTAAGTAGTTCTTTCTGTATTTTATTTTTATTTTGGAGTATCACCATGTTGGGTAGAAAAATGGCCAAGAAAAATGGGGAAATTGACAAGAACGCTTCCATTGCGATTTTAGGAGCTGGCTTAGTTGGTGCACTTTCATACACATTTACAGATTCTTTTTGGTTTTCAGCAGTTGAAGGAGAAGTTTATGCAATGTCCTCTTTCTTTACAGCAATAGTTTTCTGGGCAATTTTGAAATGGGATGTAGAAGACGATCAATATAGCGCTTTAGAGGACAAAATATCTGCTACACATCCCAATAGATGGATTCTTTTCATATGCTATATGATAGGTCTTTCAATTGGAGTCCACTTATTAAACTTACTTGCAATTCCTGCAATTGTATTTGTCATCTACTTTAAAAAGTATGATTTTAGTTGGAAATCTTTTTTTATTGCTGGAATAGCTTCCTTAGTTGTTCTTGGGACAATTCAGAGTATAATTATTCCCACAACCGTTTCTCTTGCAGACTGGGTGGAAAGACTTTTTATAGACAGCTTTGGGCTGCCTTTTAATAGCGGAGCTTTTTTCTTTTTAGGAGCACTCACATTGTTAATTGTAATTGGCCTCAAGTGGTCAAGTAATAATGGAAAGGCATTATTAAATACTGGTATTTTATCCTTAGCTC
>CAYREL010000014.1:0-10613 GCA_964423275.1 uncultured Flavobacteriales bacterium
CCTCAACATGAGGACCAACCATACGACAAGGACCACACCATTCAGCCCAAAAATCTACCATAACAAGCTTATCTGACTTTAACGCTGTAGATTCAAAATTTTCTTCAGTAAATTCTAATGCCATTTTTAAAAATTTAAATTATTTCCAAAGATATATATTTTGTTTAAATATGTTGCGAAATAATGATTTTTACTGGTGATCACTAATGATTATTTTTTTCTAAATAATTTACCATATTTGATTTATTAATAGAGTAACCCAAAAATCCATCTAACTGACTAATCTCATGAATTAACTCATTGGATACGTTGGACATAAACTTTCTTGAATTTAAGGTAACATAAGTAGAGGATTCAGAATCTAATAGTTCAAAAATAATTTGTTTTTTCCCTTTGTACTTTGCCATTAATTTTTCTAAGTCATTGATTTGTTCTGCCTTTAAAGTTTCATAATCCCATTTCAAATACAACGAATTAGACAATTTTTCTCGAATATCATCTAAAACATCAATTTGTTGAATTCTAAATTCCTTTTGAAATTCATCTGACTTGTAGTATTTTGGACGCTGTTGAACCTTTCCCTTTATGTGTAAAAAATTACCAGGCACCAAAAAATGCATGAATTTCAAATATTGTTCTCCAAAAAGCCTAAACTCCATTTGACCTTCCATATCCTGAAGCTCCAGGACTCCGTATTTAGTTCCTCTTCTACTTTCTAAATTAGCAGCACTACTAACCAATCCAATAAAAGAAAAGTCTCTCTCGGGAAGCTCTTGTAGATTTTCGTTGAGAACTTTTAAATTAATATCACAGAAATATTTTAGTTCTAAAAGGTAATCTTGTAATGGATGTCCAGAAATATAAATGCCTACTACGTCTTTTTCCTTTGTCAAAAGCTCAAAATTACTCCATTCTTCTGTAGGTGGAATTTGAGGTTCAGCCAATTCAAGAGATTCTCCAATAGCATCAAACATATTTACCTGCTGGGAATTACTTTTTAACTGAAAAGCTTGTCCAAACTTTAATAATTTCTCTACAAATGAAACCTGTTTCTCGTCTATATTAAAAAATTGAGCACGATGAAAATTATTAAATGAATCAAATGCTCCTGCCATGGCTAAACTTTCAATTACTCTTTTATTACAATCTTTAAGGCTAACCCGTTTAATAAAATCAAAAATGGTATTGAATTTTCCTGACTCTTTTCGAATGGAAGAAATATTTTTAACTGGACCCTCTCCTACTCCTTTTACAGCGCCAAGACCAAACCTAATTTCGCCTTTTTCATTTACTGCAAACTTGTACCAACTTTCATTGACATCTGGTCCTAGAACATTCAATCCCATTCTATTACACTCTTTCATGAAAAAAGTAACAGATTTTATATCGTTCATATTATTACTAAGTACAGAAGCCATATATTCTGCTGGGTAATGTGCTTTTAAATAAGCTGTTTGGTAAGCAATTAAGGCATAACAAGTACTATGTGACTTATTAAATGCATAGGATGCAAACTTCTCCCAATCTTTCCATATTTTTTCTAAAATTTCAGTATCGTGTCCCCTTTCTTGACCTTGTGAAAGAAATTGTGGCTTCATTTTATTTAGTAAGTCTACTTTTTTCTTACCCATTGCCTTTCTTAAAGTATCTGCTTCCCCCTTAGAAAAACCAGCTAACTCTTGAGACAACAGCATGACCTGTTCTTGATATACTGTAATACCGTAAGTTTCTTTTAAAAAATCTTCCATTACCGGTAAATCATATTCTATTTCCTCATTGCCATGCTTTCGTTTGATAAAACTTGGTATGTATTCAATTGGTCCTGGTCTGTAAAGCGCATTCATTGCAATTAAATCTGAAAAAGCTGTTGGTCGCAATGATTTTAAATGTTTTTGCATACCTGGAGATTCGTATTGAAAAATTCCCACAGTTTCTCCTTTTTGAAAAAGTTCATATGTTTTTACGTCGTCAAGAGGTATTTCATCTATATCTATAGATTTGCCTGACATCGCTTTTATAATTTTTATGGTGTCCTTAATTAGGGTTAGAGTTTTTAACCCAAGAAAATCCATTTTCAACAAACCCGCAGACTCTGCAACAGAATTGTCAAATTGAGTACACCACATTTCGGAATCTTTGGCTAATGAAACAGGGACAAAATTTCTTATATCTGACGGAGTGATTATAACTCCACACGCATGAATTCCTGTATTTCTTAACGAGCCCTCTACCAGCTTTGCCTGCCTAATAACATCACCTTCAATTCCTTCCTCCTCTAATTTATTAATAAGTTCTTCTGCATTTTTTAATTGATCAGGTGAGATATTACTTTTCACATCTTGTTTACTCCAACTAAATAATTTATTCAATTTTACATCAGGAACCAACTTTGCCAACCTATCTGTCTGCTGCAAAGGCAAGTCCAAAACTCTTCCAGTATCTCTAATAGAAGATTTTGCAGCCATAGTACCATAAGTAATTATCTGGGCAACTTGACTAGAACCGTATTTGTCAATAACATATTGAATTACTCTAGATCTTCCTTCATCGTCAAAATCAATATCAATATCCGGCAAAGAAACTCTATCAGGATTAAGAAATCTCTCAAAAAGAAGATTGTACTTAATTGGATCAACATTAGTAATTCCAATACAATATGCAACAGCAGAACCAGCTGCAGAACCTCTTCCAGGGCCAACTGACACGTTCATATCTCTAGCTGCAGAACAAAAATCTTGTACAATTAAGAAATAACCAGGATAGCCTGTGTTTCTAATGATTTCTAACTCAAAATCTAATCTTTCTTTGATTTCGTCCGACAATTCTTGGTATCTAACTTTAGCTCCTTGATAAGTTAAATGTCTTAAGTAGTTGTTCTCTCCATTTTTAAGTGAAGTATCCTCAATATCCTTCAAATCTTTAAATTCATCGGGGATTTCAAACTCAGGCAACAATACTTCAGAAGCTAAACGATAAGATTCACACTTTGCAATTATTTCATTGGTGTTTATTATAGCATCAGGAATATCCGAAAATAAAGATTTCATCTCCTTCTGAGATTTAAAGTAATATTCGGTATTTAAAAATCCAAACCTAAAACCTCTTCCTCTGCCAATCGGAGTTGATTTTCTCTCTCCATCTTTAATACACAACAGCACATCATGGGCATCAGCATCGTCCTTATTTAAATAGTGAGTATTGTTAGAGGCAAAATATTTAATAAAATGTTTTTTGGCAAATCTTAGTAAAACCTCATTTACTTTTTCCTCCTCCTCCAAACCATGTCTAACAATTTCTATATAAAAATCATCTTTAAAGTTTTCTTTCCACCATAAAAGAGACTCCTCCGCTTTTTGTTCCCCTTCATTTAATATTAATTGGGCTATTTCTCCATACAACCCTCCTGTAGTTACAATTAAATCATTGGAATATTCTAAGATTATGTTTTTATCTACCCTAGGAACATAATAAAATCCTTCAATGAATCCGATAGAGGAAAGCTTGATTAGGTTTTGATACCCATTTTTATTTTTGGCTAAAAAAGGAACTTGGTAGCCATTATTTTTATAAGTCTTGTCATTCCTGTCCGGACAAACTTGAAACTCACACCCAACAATTGGAAGAATTTTTTTTCTTTCTAAATCTTGGATTTCTAGTTTTGAAACATTTGAATTTTTATTAGCCTCTTCAATTTTTTTATCAATGGATTGGTTATGTTTAAAACCTGCTTCCACAAATTGAAATGCCCCCATCATATTCCCTGAATCTGAAAAAGCTACTGCAGGCATTCCAAACTCTACCGCTTTATCAATTAAAGTTTTTACATGAATAGTGGATTGAAGTACAGAAAATTGAGTTTTGTTATGTAGATGGGAAAAGGGTACGTCTTTTAAATGGGAAATATCTTCCTTAGCGACTACAGTTTTACTAACGTCAGATTTTTTTTTCTCTACAAGTGCTTTACTTTGTTTAGATAAATTTATGTGCTTGATTCCAGCAGAATTGAATTCTGAAGTATTCTTTACAAAAAAATCGGCATATTTTTGATCATCTAAAAAAAGGTCTGATTTTTGAAAAGATCCTTTTCTAATAAGTTCAAAAAAACATCTAGCTGTTGCCTCAACATCTGCCGTAGCATTGTGCGCTTCTTTAAAAGGTACTTTAAATAAGCATTGATGAAGCTCAGATAAAGTTGGATATTTAAATTTACCTCCTCTTCCACCTGGAAGTTTGCATAAAAATGCTGACTTTTCTGTACAGGTGTCTAATACTGGCATTTTTAGCCATTCATTGTCATATCCTAGTCTATGGAACTCCGATCCGACAATATTCAAATCAAACTTTAGATTTTGTCCAACCAAAACCTTTGTTTTGGCTAAAACATTTTTAAAAGAATTTAATGCCTCTTTTAATGACTCTCCATTAGTTTTAGCCAATGCAGTAGATATGCCATGAATTTTTTCAGATTGATAGGGAATATCGTAACCATCTGGAACAATTAAAAAATCATTGTGCTCTATTAATCTTCCATCATAGTCATGAAGCTGCCAGGCAATTTGAACACACCTTGGCCAATTGTCTAAATCGGTGATTGGCGCATTAAACTTTTTAGGTAAGCCTGTAGTTTCAGTATCAAAAATTAGGTACATAAATTAGATTCTCCATCTAATGTAAAAAGTACTTGGAATTATGTAATAAATTGTTGAAAACTTTAATATCTTAAAAAGTACTAGAATGAGAATATCGCCTCCATTTATTAAGTACTTCTTCAAAATAATCTGGCAACTCACTATCATAAATTAAGTCTTTTTTCAGAGTTGGATGGTAAAACCCTAGTGACTTTGCATGAAGAGCTTGTCCTGGTAAAAGCTTAAAACAATTTTCTACAAACTGCTTGTATTTCGTAAAACTTGTTCCTTTTACAATTGTATCACCGCCGTATTCTAAATCATTAAAAAGCGGGTGTCCAATATGTTTCATATGCGCCCTTATTTGATGAGTTCTGCCAGTTTCAAGCCTGCACTCTATTAGTGTAACATAACCAAACCTTTCAATTACACTATAATGAGTAACCGCATGCTTGCCATGATCTTTTTCAGGATAACAAGTCATTAATTTTCTATTCTTTAAAGATCTGCCTAAATATAAATCTACTGTCCCTTCTTCCTTTTCAAGATCGCCCCATACTAGTGCATGATATCTTCTTTTGGTAGATCTGTCAAAAAATTGCTTTGCCAAATTGGTTAAAGTATTCTCTGTCTTAGCTACTACCATTATTCCTGTAGTATGTTTGTCTAGTCGATGAACCAATCCTGGACGACCAAAATAATCGGATGGTAGTTCTGGTAATTTTTCAAAATGGTATAACAATGCATTTACTAATGTACCATCGTAATTTCCATATCCTGGATGAACCACCATATTGGCAGATTTATTAACCAAACATAATTGATCATCTTCATAAATAATATCAACAGGTATATCTTGTGGAATTAACTCTAGTTGCCTAACTGGATATGGTAAAACTATAGAAACTTCATCTTTGGGCTTTACCTTGTAATTTGGCTTTACTGGTAATTTATTAACTAGAATATTTCCATTATGAGCAGCAATTTGAATTTTGTTCCTAGATGTATTGGCAATTCGAGCCATTAAAAACTTATCGATTCTTAATTTTTCTTGACCTTTATCAGCTATAAAATTATAGTGTTCAAACAGCTCTTCCTCCTGCTCGTCAATATTTTTAACTTCCTTGTTCATTAATGGTGTTGGACAATTAGTTTTTCAACTTTAATTTCTCCATTTTTAAGTTTAAACTTTAAGAGATAAATTCCATTGAGTAAATTTTCAACATTAAAAGAATTCTCATGGTTCATTTCTAAACTATTTACCATTCTTCCGTTCAAATCGTGAATTTCAATCCTACCAACCTCTTTATTAGAAATTAGAACTAAATCGTCTGCAGGATTTGGGTAAAAGGAAATATTTTTCTTTTTACTAAACAGTTTAGGATAGTTCACAACATTATCCATTAGAGAAACAAAAACGGGACGCATCATGAGCGAACCATCAAAAATGGTATTTTGAAAACCCGAACCTAAATTGTAAAATATATCAGGTTTTCTATTAATATTTTTATCAAAACCTATATTTAATCTTGAGGATGAAGTCTGTTTCCAGCCTATATAAAATGTATCACTTACAGGAACTAAAGAAGGCAATTCGTATTCAAAAAACCCATTCAAACCTGAGTTATACTCTGGATAGTAAAGCTCGGGAAAATCAAAATCGTCTGTAGTATAGATCAAACTTCCTGGAGCCCCCAAACTATCGTCCCAAATTTGAATAAAAAATGGATCATTAGAAGCATCATTTACAGAGGGAGAAAAATGTATTTTAATGCTTTTTAAAGTATCTGTTCCGATACCCTCTAAAATTGAAAACCTATAGGCTAGTTCTACACCATTACCTATTAAACCATAAGCAGCTTCAGCAGAACCATCGTCGTAAGAATAATAATTTTGAAATGACTGATGGTGTAAAATAGTATCATTAACACTTAGTCTTTCAGGCGTTGTATTGGTAGATAAATAAAATCTGTAAGTATAATCTACAAAAGTATCTATAAGTGAAGTATTAAGCTCAAAAGTAGATCCAAAATCGTAAAACATATCAAAATAACTTAATTCTGGAACATTTAGAACAGTGGCCGAATATGGAAAAGAGGATTGTAATATATCTTCGTAAAACAAATCCATAGAACAAGGTTGTAATAATTTGGGATTATCAGATGAGTTGAAGGATGGAATTATGGCGTTTTTTAGCAATATATCAGAAGTTGTATTTTTAAAATGTTTCCAAGGAACAGAACTATAATTCTCTAGCATGGAAACAGGCGGAGATGTGAATGCCCAATCTTGCATTAGTGTATCGTACAAAGAACGACTTTCATTGAAATAAACATAATCAAGATTCCAGTGATCTAAACTTCCATTTAGACTTCCGTAAGAATTAAACCTAAATCTAAATCCGTCTTGAAAATATTTTGAAGAATCCAATAGAATATGCTCATAATACCACTGATCGCTATCAAAACCGTTGGTAGACCAAACCGAATTCCACTCGTTGTTAGAAGGATTATAAAATTCTAGTAAAAGTGAATCGTCTGAATCTGGTGTTTCCCCATATCCTCCAGCTTGAAAATAGAAAGAGAAATACAAGGAATCGCTAATATCTTTATTGCCTAAAAAAATTGGTTTAGAAGTTAATTGATCTGACCAGTCTGTAGCTCCGGTAGTCCAATCATATGGTTTCCCAGACGAGTTTAAACCATCAAAAGTAACTACACCAAGAGTCCAGGGATTCTTAGGATAATTGAAATTTAAAAAGACATCATTATCTAACCATATTTTATTTAAGTCTGCCATTTCAGGTGAAACAAAATATAAAGAAATAGAATCTTGATTGTAATCGGAAGAAAGATTGGCGAAAGTTGTATCGGGACTAGCTGCTGTCCAAAGTGAATCTACAATAGTGCTATTTGGCCATAAAATTATTGTATCACTAGTAATAGGGTAATAGAAAAGGTTATTTATTATTAAAGTATCTGGATCGTTTTGAATAGTTAACATAATTAGAGTATCCAGTCCGTTAGAATTTATGCTGTCATAAGCATAGGTAAATGTTGGAGAAGACATGTAGGTAGTTGTAAGAGGAACCAAACTACCATCTAAAAAGAACAAATAATTCCAGGAAGAATCTGAAATATTAGGACCACTAGAATCGGTTTTGTATACTTTAAATTTATTGGTAGAAAAATCATCAATTAATGGCAAACTAAGGGTGTCTGTCAAATAAATGAAATCAAAATTCTCTATGGACTGTGTTCTTTTTGAAAATGGAATATCCAACAATGACATATTGGTTCTCAGAGGCTGAAGACTCTCCTGAGAAATAAGAAAGAATGGAATTAAAAAGAAAGAAAGCGAAAAAAAATTTTTCAAATATTATAATTTAATCCTACGGTGTCTTTGGCATAAATACTATCCAATGGAGTTGAAAGATTTGCATCTATTATCACTAAACTTCCAATTGAAATAAAGGATTTGTTATCGGTCTTTGGGTATGGGTATTGGTTGAAAATTACTGCACGATTTGAATCCTTAAAGTCTAGAACAGAATCATTGTAATTAATTTCAAGTTCTAGTCCTATTTCACTTGCTTTATTAGATGCTAAATAAATATTCATTCCTGTAAAATCTGGTAATTCAATCGGCTTACCTTTATCACCAGATCCATAAATTAATTTTAAAGTAGACCCTTTTATAAGTTTTCTTCCTGCTTTTACGATTTTATCTTCAAACCTGATTTCAAGTACTTTGTCTCTATCTTTATGATTTTTCATTTCTAAATCAACCTTAAACCCAAGCATTTCTAATTTGGATTTGCCAATATTTTTTGAATTAACATTGGACATTAAATCAGGGACGGTTTTGTAAATTTCTTGTTTTTTTACAATAGTTAGATATAGATTTCTATTGGGCTTTATATAATTTGGAAAGTTTTCTGAATGTGGTTTTGGATCTTGTTGAATAATCATACCCATTGGATGGTTATCAGAATATATGGAGTCTCGTATTTCATACCTTAACTCTAATTTTTCTAAGGTGTCATTTAAATTATTGATTTGAATACCTAATAAATTGGGTACTTCAATTTTAATATTGTGGTTGGTGTATTTATCTAAATTATCCATTGTGTAATAGAAAATACAATATAAAGTTGCACTGGCCAAAAGAAAATTTATCCAGAAGAATTTTGAAAATATAAATTTTATTATTTTCATTTATAACTTTTTAAGTTTTCTAAACTCAATACCATAACGACAAAAATATTTAATTATTCTTTTAAAATCATATATCACTAAATAATAAGATAATTTAATATTGTTGAAAATAAAAAAAATTAATCTATATAGAAGTATTTGTACTTTTACATGAGATCAAATCAAATGAAAAAAAAGTCAATTTTATTTATAATTACAATCTTATTAATAAGCTGTAATAATTCTAAAAAAACAAAAAACTTTTTTTCTCCATTGTATGGTATAAATTCCTCCAATATATCCAGCAATTATATTTCTGGAAGCTATAGTGAAGATTCCATTTTAGTTACATTCAAAACCGAGAGTGATTTAAATTTAAAATTGATTTACAATCTTGATACAATTACAGGATCTAATGAAATTACTTACCATTTAAAAAAAATAATTCCCAAACTAATTAACATACAAACAGCAATTGAAGATTATAGTAAATACGTAAATAATTGGAAAACACCTATAGGAGAATTTTCTTCCTTTCATAAAATCAAAGTACTTGCACTAAAAAATAATATAGTTGTGGATTCTTCCATATACAATTATTTGTTGGGGTTAAAATCTAAACTTAAATTTTCAATAGTGAATTTAAAAGTTGATTCCAAAACTCTATTTGATCCTAACGAAGGATGCTATGTTCCAGGAAATAGTTTCAATAGAGAAAAAGACCAAACATCTGGAAATTTCTACAAATTTAAAAAGAGAAAGCAAACTGGGGAGATTGAAATATTTAATAAAAACGAAATTTTTTTAAAGGGCAGTTTTCCCTTCAGAATTCATGGATATATTACACCTTTAGCTCCTCAAAAAAGCCTTAGATTTTATATCCATCAAAAAAACAAAGTAAATACTCTCTTAGAGCTAGATCATGAAATTGACAAAATTATTTTGAGGTCTTCTTTTTCCGGATGGGGAAACGAAATATTTGTCGATGGCTGGATTTCTAAAATATGTGAAAATTTAAATGTAGATGTAATGGGCTACCAACCTGTTTTGGTCTATTTAAACGGAGAGTACTGGGGAATCCATGGATTGAGAGAAAGAATGGATCTTAAGGCAATTTCTAATAAATACAAAATAAAAGAAAAAAAATTAATTGATGCAGATGACAAGGGTTATTCTAAAAAAGAGGGATATGGTGATTTGAATAGTTTACTTCTTGAAATAAAGAAAAACCCAAAAACTAATTATGAAAAAATTGCAAAAAATTTCAATATGAGTTCTATTGTAGATTGGTTCATAATTGAACTTTTCTTTCAAAATAATGACTGGCCTTGCAACAATACTTTTTTTTGGAAAAAAAGAAGAGGCAATAAACCTTGGAGTGCTGTTTTGATAGATATGGATGCTTGCGTAGGAAAACCGGAATTTAATATGTTTGACTATGTTCAAAGAGAATGGTCTCCAGCATTAGGAGGAGAATTAATTAATTATTTACTAAAACAAAGTGAATTTGAAATGTTATTTACTAAAAGAGTTAATTACCTTCTTGAAAATGAACTTTCATCAAAAAATTTAATGGCCAATCTTATAGAATTTAAAAAATTATTTTCGCCAATGGTTGAAGAACATTATAATAGATGGGGTTATAAGAATGGAACAAAAAAATATAAAAAAGGGTTGAGTGTTCTAGAAAAATTTTGCGTATATAGACCTGAAAATTTTAAAAAAAATATGAGCCAATATTTTAAAAATATTTCTAAACTTTAAATTATGGAAATAAATCAATTTGTAA
>CAYREL010000015.1:0-5164 GCA_964423275.1 uncultured Flavobacteriales bacterium
ACTGAATTCCTCTTCGTATACCCAGTCAGTTGCACCATTTATTAACTTATTAATTTCTCCATTATTGGTAATTGGAATTTCTAAAGTGTCAGATAAATATCTATAATATATATTGTTGTTTCTAACATATGCAACTTTTCTATTATCTGGTGAAAAACTAGCCAAACGCTGTTTCCCTAAATTAGAATCAGCAAGAGGTTTTAATATTTTATTATTTATATCGTATAAATAGTAAAAAGATTTTGAAGATCTTCTATATATAGACTCTTTAGAATTAAATAAAAGCAACCAGTTTTGGTCATTACTTAGTTTATAATCTGAAAACTCAAATTTATTAAAGGAAATATTTGAAAATAATGTAGCTACCTTTTTATTTGACTTGTAATCGTATTTAACAATTTCAGTCTTAGATTCATCCTGTTCAATGGATGTATAGTAATTACCGTCCTTAGATGGGTTAATTCCTTTAATAGTCTTGGGGTAAAAAGTACCTGAGGCCCATATTAATTCATTGCTTAATTGACTTGAAACACTAATAAAAGCTCCAAAAAAAATAAAAAAAAGTAATCTAGTTTTCATAATATTATTTGTAGTAAAATTAATTGTTTTTCTTTAAATACTTAAGAACTGAATTAATGTGGCTTTTCATATTTAAGGATGATCTATGGATAAATAATATTTCTTTGTTTCTATCGATTAAAAATGTAATTCTCCCAGGAGAAAGACCAAAAAAGTCTTTTGGAAGTTTCAATTCTTTTCTAAGCTTTGAATTTTTATCACTCAACAACTTAAATGGCAAGCTATAATTATTTTTAAATTTTTCGTGGCTGTTTTTATTATCACTACTTAAACCAATAATTTCACAATCAAATGTTTTAAAGTCTTGGTAAAAATCTTTAAAAAAACATGCTTGTTTAGTACATCCAGGAGTATCATCTTTTGGATAAAAGTACAATACTAAATAGGAGTTGGTAAAATCTCTTTCTAAATCAAATTCTTCTCCATTTTCATCATTAAGTATGAAATCTGGAAAAACATCTCCAATATTAATATTCATTAGCTAAAATTGAGGGCATTCTACAACTCTAAATTTAGAATTATGTACCCGTTTTTCTGGTAAATCAATTGAAAAAGAAATTTCATGAGAACCCAAAGAAGATGTGGTAAGATTTGAAATATTAAAATCGTAAGAGTAACCAAATCTCATTTTATTTTTTTCAACACCAAGAACTACCACAAATGCATCTTGTGGGGAAAAATTCTCACTGTTTGCATCTAAAAATCTTGTATGTCTATACCAAAACCCCAAATCAAATATCCCGTCCACAAAATAGGTTCCAAGATTGTATCTCTTTAGATTGGATTGAAGATCAATTACAAATTCTGGAGAAAAGAACAATTCTTTATGAAAAAGGCCATTTTGAAGAACTTTAATTTTATAACCACCATGAAATGAGGATCGAATAGGAATTTTGTTAGTAGAATTATTGTCGGTAATATTATAAAAAAATGTCTCATTAGGTTTGTTTAGATGATCAAAAGAAGCACCTAAAAAAAGATTTTTGCTAAATAATATACATCCAGAAGAAAAGTCTATATATAATCCATTATTCCCTTGAGGTTGTTGAGTAGTATTTACAACTCCTTGAGAGGGATCTATTTGGTCCCCCCAAACAACATTACCCCAATCTAAACTTTTTTGGACAAAAGAAGCTTTTAAACCAAAATTGATAGTCCATTTTTGATTTAAAATAGCTTGATAAGAATACATAGTAGAAAAAGCGGTAGTATTTAAGGATCCATTTCCTGTTTTATCATGTAAAAGCTGAAATCCAACTCCACCATGTAGCTTGTCTGAGAATTGATCGTATTCGATATTATAGGTTACAAATGCATTATTTATTTCTGGCCATTGATTTCTATAAGTTGTATGAAATCTTGGACTAAGATCTCGTCCTGCAAGAGCAGGATTTAATTGTAGAGCATTGGAAAAAAACTGAGTAAATAAAGGATCCTGACCATGGGCACTTACAAAGTGAAATATGAATAATATTAAATATATTTTTTTTAACAATTTTTTTATCTTATTAGTGCAACTGAACCACTTTTTACTAATTTTTGTTCAACCCCGTATTTACTTGTTTTTATTTTGTAAACATAAGTTCCTGTAGGTAAATTTTTCCCTTTAAAAGTTCCGTCCCATCCTTTACTTAAGTCAATGGACTTATAAACCATTTGCCCCCAACGATTATAAATTTCTATTTGAAAATCTACCATTCCTTGACCAGAAATTTTAAAAAGATCATTTATTCCATCTCCATCAGGACTAAATGCATTAGGGGAATATAATGCATAAGGTTTTTCAACAACAACAGCATTTGATACGCTTTCTATTGGATTGTTTTGATTTCTAAAAGCCAGAACCCTGTATATATTTAAGTTTTCATCGTAATTTAAATCACTATTAGATTGAGCATTAATAACATGTACACTACTCAATATTAAAATAAGAAATATTAAACTATAGAAATTAATAAAATTAAAAGGGATAGAAATCATAATTTTCACTAAATTAATTATAATTATTCATTAATAATAATTTCATTTTCTGTATTATCAAGAGTCCTAAATAATTCCCAGTTTCCTGATGAATTTAATTTTTGAATTTCGTATTTATTTGGATTGTCAATCCATCCGTTATAAAAATTCCAATTTAACTTGGTTCTGAAATTATCTAGCCTGTCAAATTTCAACAATATTGAGTTCCCAAGATTGGAGTTTCTCGAATTTGTATTGCATATGTTTCTATTTACCACTACATAATTATACTGATTGTTAACAACGTCTACAAACTCATCTAAGTAACTTCTAATAGAACTATCTAGTGTTGTGATTAGTTCAAAATCATTTCCGTTTTCTGATCGGTAAACTAGATGATTAGTCAAAGGATTTAAAGTCAATCCTTCTGACAACCATTCTGTATAAATATTATTATTATCTACAACAGTTGATCTAATTACTTCTGCATCAGAAAGTCTAGTTGTGTCATAAACTGGAAGAGAGTCTTGCAATATAAGTTCTGAGACACAATTTAACTGGTTACTTGCTATAACCTTAATTTTGTAAAATCCAGTATCTAATAAAAAATAAGGTTCGTTAAAATTTTGATAATATAAACTGTCGTTTATATACCAGGCAAAATCTTCATTTGGTAAGTTATTAGATAAGTTATCTACCACTAACTGAAATCCTACACAAGGTAGATTTTGGCTTAATGAAATATTTATATCTGGTTTTGGAAGAATTGTAAAAGAAAGAGTATCTCTGCTTGGGCAGTTTCCATCTATTGTATAATAAATATCATATACTCCATCCTCCAAAGTATCAGAAATAAACCATCCAGATAAAGAGTCAGAATAGGGGAGTCCAGACCAATAACCAATACTAGAAGTGACTGAAAATTGAATTGAATCTAATCCCTCACAAAAATCTGTAGTAGGATTTATATCTGCTTGAATAAAATCAAATATTTCCAGACTTAAGGTATCTTCATCTGGACAAATTCCACTCATAGTATAAATAAAGTCGAAAATACCATTTCCTAGAATACTTACGTCTACAAGCCCAGAAGAAAAATTTATATAGGGACCATTCCAAATTCCACCAGATTGTAAAGAATTCAAAGTAATGGTATCTAAATTGTCACAAATAACACCTGGACTTAAAATAGTAGCATCATTATTTGGAATAATTTGGATTTGATAATTTCCAGTATCTCTACAGTTGTTGCTATTTAGAGTAATATACTGGTAAGAATAAGAATTTGGAGGTAGATTATTGGTAATTAGTCCAGAAAGTGAATCTACACTTTGTCCTATCCAAAAACCACCAGGATTTAAGACATTAGGGGATAATATTGAAGAGTTTTCACAGTAATTAGTATCATTAGTTAAAACTGAAGCATCTATTGGTGAATCAACAAAAAGAGTTAAACTATCCATACTAGTACAAATACTATCATGATTTAAATAGACTATTGAAGAATCGTTTATCAATAACGGGTTATAAGTTCCTACTGATACATCTACTATCCCTGTCCCTGTCCAAGTTAATTCATTGTAAATATTACTATTTAAAGTGTTTAGATTTACTATTCCCTGATTGGAACAAAGAATTCCTGGATCTAGAATAGAAACATCAGGAATTAAATGTCCAATTATATTTGTAATAGAAGTGTCAAAACAAGTATTATTACTATTTCCAGCAATATATTGTAATGGATTAGAGCCAACTAAGTTGGTTGAAATAGTTGGAGAAATTGTATTATATATTTGAGAACCATAAGTCCATTGATGGTTATTGGAAAATATGGAGTTATTGGTAATTGAAAAAGATTCACCTATACACAAATTGGTGTCAGAGACTTGATAATTCAATATTGGAGAAACATCTATAGTGATTATATCCAATGAGGTGAATGCAACTTGACATCCAGCAGAATCTTCTCCAACTAAAGTTATTTGGTAAGAACCTGGATTAGAATAGATATAAATAGGGTTTGGCATAATTGATGTAGCACCATCCCCAAAATTGTATAAATAATTTGATGTATTTGAAGAATTATTAGTAATTGAAATTGTTAAGGAATCACATCCAAAAACCTGATCGATATCAAAATCTAAAACTGGTCCAGGAATGTAAACTAAGTTGTTGATTACTAAAGTATCTGCACATCCAAAATTATCTGAAGAAATTAGCGAAACATCATAATATCCTCCTACGATGTAGCTGTGAGCTGGATTTTCAATAGTAGAATTCAAATTATCTCCAAAATCCCAATTATAATTTGATGCTCCTGAACTAAAGTTGGTAAATGAAGTTACTACTGGAGGACAATTTCCGTTACTTATATGAGAAAAATCTGCAATAACTTGCTTTACTTCAATATAGTTGTATAAAATTGTAGTATCAATACAACCTTGGCCATCAGATGCGATTAATTTTACATCATAAAACCCAGGAGATTGATATATATGGGAGGGTATAGAATCTGAAGATATATTTCCATCTCCAAAATCCCATTGAAAAGAATTTACAATTTCACTAACAGGTATGAAAGTGACAGTAGTACCAGCACATAATATGGTGTCACTTGCTATAAATT
>CAYREL010000015.1:5174-10249 GCA_964423275.1 uncultured Flavobacteriales bacterium
GATAATAAATATTCAATATCTGTAATATTCTTCTTAACAATAGCTTTTTTTATCGAATCTAAACACCCATTAATATCTGTTATATTTAACTGAATACTGTCAAAAGGGAAATTAATAAATTGTTGCGTAGGGTTTTGAGAATTACTTGAAAAACCATTATTAAAATCCCAATCCCAAGAAACTGGATTAATTGAAGAATCTTGAAAAACTACATCAATTGGAACACAATTGTTTAAAAGTGTGTAATTAAATTCAGCTTTTGCTTCATTAACTAAAATTGTATCAGAGCTAAAAATACTAGTACATCCTCTGTCAGTAACATTTAATGAAATCTGTTGGTTTCCAGAACTGTTCATTACTATCCACGCTGAATCTGAGCTGCTTAATGTAGCACCACCAGACCAATTATAATTTGAATATGTACTATTATTTGCCTCAAAATAAATACTATCGGTCTTGCAAATGGGATTTGGAAATGTAGGGGTAAAAGTGGCGTCTGGTTCTAATATTAGAATAGAATCTAATTGAACTTCTCTTACACATCCCATATTATCTAATAAAAGAGTAGGAGTAAACCAACCCGATTGCAGGTAAACATGAAAAATACTAGTATCTGGACCCAAAAAGGAGCCATCCTTCATATCCCAAGTATGGATAGGATCGTCTTTAACTGAACATTCAATTTTAATAAATCCTCCAAAACAAGCAAATGAATCTTGCTCAATTAATGCTAAAGGATGGTATAAAAATATATTTTGTTGAGATTCAGATTAACATCCATTTTGATCTGTTATTTTCAAATTCAATAAACGAATAGAATCATTTAATTGAAGTGTTAAACTATCAGAAAAATTATTGGATATTACAGTAGAATCAAGACTCCATTCCCATGCTGTTGCAGCGGAGGAACTATTGCTAAATGTGTAGGTATTGTAATTACAGAATTCATTTTTGATCAATATAAAACTTGGATCTAAATCGTTTTGATCTATGAAATTATTAATAATTAAAGTATCTGTAGTTCCATCTTGGTAATGAGCAACGTGCAAAATATTGAAAACTCCAGCAATAGAATAATAATGGGATGGATTTTTTTCATTAGAACTTTGACCATCGCCAAATTCCCATTCCCATGAAGAAGCTGTTGTAAATGGAGAATTCATATTCACATTTCTAAAACCGCAGGTTTGGTTAATTGTGTTCTGTATTGGCATTTGACAAATTACAGGATTTGGATAATTGCAATCAAATACCGCTGTGTAATATTCAAAATTACTACAGCCAATATCAGAAATTGATTCATATGTTATTACATAAGATTGGGATGGTATATAATTATGAGTAACATTTGGAGTGTTATAAATTGTCCCATCACCCATATTCCACTGGTGTTGTATTGCACCAACAGTATTATTTGTAATATTAATACTACCATCATTACAATTTGAATTTACAGTAGCATCAACATTTAAATTGTCTATTTGTAAAAATGCAAAATTATTTAAATCGTATTTGCAACCATTTGGAGCATCTGTAAATAATGAAATATTATAGGTCCCGGATTGAGTATACGTATGTGAAACATTGGATCCAGTGTCTAAATCACCGTCCCCAAAATCCCAGTTCCAGAAATTTACACCAATATTGTAAACATCTGTATTAAAGACATAAGGAGAACATGCAATAATTGTATCCATTGTGAATATATCTACATCTTCTTTCTTAACAATTATATAGTCTTCTTTGACCAACGTATCTATACAACTATTGGTGTCGTTTGCATAAAACGTCACTGTGTAATTTCCTTCAAAATCATATATATGGTCAGGGTTTTCATCTGTTGAGTAGGTGCTATCACCAAAATCCCAATAGTAAGTATCTGCATTGGAAGTACTTAAAAAACTTACTTCTAAGGAGGCGCAACCGTCATTAACGGATGCTATAAAATCAATTTCAGATACACCAGATAAAACAGTATCCATATTAATATTGTTTTGGCAATTATTACTATCAGTTATAGTTAGTATAGGATTAAATGTTCCATTATCATTATATGTGTGGGATACACTGTTTGAGTTAGCATCAAAAGATCCATCTCCAAAATCAATATAAAAAGTGTTAGAAACTGATGTGTTCACATTGAATTGAACATCCAAAGGGGGACATCCAGAAAAATTAGACATATTAAAAGTTCCAATTGGAGCATTACTTAAATTTATAGAATTTGGGAATAGCATTTCCTGTATACATCCATTATTACTTTCAATAGTAGCAATAGGATAATAAACACCATTACTTGTATATTGGTTATTTGCAGAAGCAGTTCCAGATATTATATTTCCATCGTTAAAATCCCAAGTTATATTTTGAATATTATTGGAAGGTGAAATAGTGAAATTAACATCTAAAGGAGGGCATCCAGAAAGAATATCTGATGAAAAAGAGTAATCTTCTTTTGGAAAGATATTTATCGTATTTAAATTAATAGAGTCTATACATCCATTTATGGTTGTAGCAATAACTTTTGGTGAAAATAATCCAGTTGAATTATAGGAATGCTGAATATTAGAATTCGAAGATATAGAATCTACACCATCTCCAAAAAACCATTCCCAATTTGAAATAACAGAATTGGATGAACTACCAGAAAAAGTGAAATTATAGGAACTATCGCAAGTTAAATTTGAATCAATAACTGCATTTAATAAAGGAGTAGGATTGATTACTAATGGGCCTACAGTACTATCATCGGAACAACCAAAACTATTGTACACTACTAAGGTAACTGGGTAATTTCCAGAATTTTGATAACTATAAGTTGAATTAATTGAATTTGTTGTATCTCCATTACCAAAATCCCAAATACTGGATGTAGAACCTATACTTGTATTTGTAAAGTCAATAAAATTATCATTCTCGCAATTACTTAAAATATTGTAACTAAAACTTGCAGAAGGCTTGTCTAAAACATGTATATAGTCTATTGAAATAATTGAATCCGAACCAGTAGCTCCATTGGCAACTAGTTTTATCGTATAAAACCCTGGATTTATAAAAGTAGCAGAAGGGTTATTTAAAATAGATGTAGAACCATTATTAAAGTCCCAGGAAAAAGAGATGCTATTTGTTGAAGTATTGGTAAAGTTAACAACTAGAGGAGAGCAACCAACTGTAATATCCGTATTGAAAGAAGCATTAACTTGAGAAAAAAAGCTATTTGTTTTAAAAATAAATAAAATTAAAATTAATAACCTATATTTCATTTAATCACTGAGTATTATTGCAGTGTTAAAAATAAAACATTCATTTTAATAAATACCGTAACTTTTTATTTTTTTATTAATTATTCTACTATACTTATCGTTTTTATCATACCATAGTTTTTTATCAAAGTCGAAATTTAAATATGCTACTGGGAAATCGAAAATACCTTCGTCTTTGTCCTGAACATTCCATTTGTCTTTTTCAACTAAATTCATTGTTAAATCAAAATAAGGAATTCTTTTTGTATCGCTAGGGACATTGGTATTAAATGCAATTCTTTTTATATAATGTTTGTTATCTAGGCATTCAAATTCAATTAAAATTTTATGGTTCATTTCTAAATGAAGATTGTATTTACCATTATTAGAGTTAATAGTATCTATGAATCCATCGTCATGAACAACTCTTATCCTTACATCATGAACTTTCCCCAATGTATTAAATGTTTGTCCTTTAATATGAAGTCTGTGATCTTCTGTTGAATAATTTAAAATTTCGTCTTTATTAGACTTTGCAGTTTGACTTAAAATAGCAAAAGGAAATAAACTAAGGAAAAGAATTTTTATGCTTTTTTTAATAAAGGTCAAATCTTATGTTTTAAAGTTTAAATATAAAATAAAATTCATAAAGTAAATTTCATTTTAACACTGAGTATTTTTCAAGTGCTAAAAATAAAACATTCATTTAATAAAAATAACTTTTAATTAAGATAGAAATACTTTAAAAATTCTAAATTAGAACAATTATGAAAGAAAAACAGCCTAGTTTAATAATAGCACTTATTCCAATAATCTTATTAATAACGCTTCTTTCAATAAATGTTTCCTTGTTTGGAGATAATACAATTTCAGGTTCCAATCAATTAACCTTACTTATCTCTGCGGCTTGTGCAGCTTTATTAGGACTATTTTATAATGTGAAATATAAAGAAATGCTAAAGGGTGCAGTAGATAGTATATCCTCTGCTATGGGTGCATTAATAATATTATTACTAATTGGTTCTCTTGCTGGGACGTGGATGATGAGTGGAATTGTTCCTTCCATGATTTATTTTGGTCTTAAATTATTAAGCCCTTCTATTTTCTTAGTTGCTGCTTGTATTATATGTTCTATTGTTTCATTGGCCACTGGAAGTAGTTGGTCAACCATTGCAACCATTGGTATTGCAATGTTAGGAATTGGCAATGCATTAGGTATTCCAGAGGGTTTAACAGGTGGAGCTATTATATCTGGATCTTATTTTGGAGATAAAATGTCACCATTATCAGACACAACTAATTTAGCTCCAGCAATGGCTGGTACTGATTTAATAAGCCATATTAAATATATGATGTTAACCACCATACCTTCCATTACAATAACTTTGATTATATTTTTGATTATTGGTTTAAATTTAGACACACAAGTTGGTCAACTAAATCAAGTAGAGTCACTTCAAAGGGCATTATTTTCAAGTTTTAATATTAGTTTATGGACTTTTATTGTGCCAGCAGCTGTACTATTTATGATAGTAAAAAAAATTCCCGCAATACCTGCACTACTTTTTGGTTCTATAGCTGGTGGTATTTATGGTTCAATATTTCAACCTGATATTATCCACGAAATTTCAGGAAACTTATCTAATTCAGGCTTTCAATACCTAAAGAATTCTTATATAGCAATTATTAATTCTATGACTATTGACGTAAATATTCAAACCAATAACATTGCTGTTAATGATTTAATTTCCACTTCTGGCATGTCTGGCATGCTAAACACCATATGGCTAATTATTTGTGCCATGAGTTTTGGTGGAGTAATGGAAAAAACTG
>CAYREL010000016.1:0-9795 GCA_964423275.1 uncultured Flavobacteriales bacterium
ATCTTGACGAAAAAGCAAAAAAAACCAAAACTGGTCAGTACAAAACTGACGAGGCAACTTTAAATAAACTTAACGGGATTCACCCAATAATAGCAGATATTTTAAGCTACAGAACAAGAAAGAAACTACTATCTACCTATGTAGATGCACTTCCAAAGTTAATTTCCCCAGTGACTAATAAAATTCATACGAATTATATGCAAGCTGTAACCTCAACAGGGAGATTAAGCTCTAACAAACCAAATCTTCAAAATATTCCTATTAGAACAGAACTTGGAAAAGAAATAAGAAAAGCATTTTGCTCATCTGATAGCAACCACCTTTTGCTATGTGCAGATTATTCTCAAATTGAACTAAGAATTATAGCAGGATTAAGCAAAGATGAATCTATGATCAATGCATTTACTATTGGCCGAGATATTCATACTGAAACAGCATCAAAAATTTTTCATGTTAATCTAGAAGATGTTTCACGAGAAATGAGAAGCAAAGCGAAAATGGTGAATTTTGGAATTATTTATGGAATTTCTGCATTTGGTCTTTCTCAAAGGCTAGGGGTTAAAAGAACCGAAGCAAAAGAAATTATTGACAATTATTTTTTAGAATTTCCAAGGATTAAACAATATATGGACTCAACCATTTCATTTGCCAAAGAGAAGGGATATGTAGAAACCATTTTTAAAAGAAAACGCTTTTTACCCAACATAGGCAGTGGCAATGCAACAATGAGAGGTTTTGATGAAAGAAATGCAATAAATGCACCAATCCAAGGAAGTGCAGCAGATATAATCAAACTGGCAATGGTAAATATTCATAAAAAAATGTTGGTTCAAAAAATGGAATCTAAATTATTACTTCAGGTTCATGATGAATTAGTACTAGACATGGTCAAAGAGGAACAAAAGGATTTGGAAAAACTGGTAAAGCAAGAAATGATGGAGGCGGTAAAATTCAATGTCCCTTTAGAAGTAGAAATTGGGAGTGGAGAGAATTGGCTAATTGCACATTAATAATTTAAGTCTAATTTTTTCCTCTGAATTTTAAAATAAGCTCTACTGTAGAATACATTATACCAATAAGTAATAACATTCCATAAATTATTTTATGCTCTAATTGTCCTTTTATTAGAACAGTGAAAGTACTTACAACAATTATTTTAATAAATAGACTAGTGTAAGTTAATGCAAATGCATGGGTTTTGAAAGCATAAAAAAGTTTTCCTATAATTTTTGAAAATAAAATCAAAAATAAAATACAACAAACCCCGTAAGCAATTGATAAAGAAAGACCCATGTGATAACTTTTAAGGGCGCGAATGTAGGATACTGTTTGAAAGATTAGTCATCTGATTGATGTTTTTTTTTGACCTATCAAAAAAAAATGATTTCCAATACCTTTTTTAGAGTATTTTAATATATTTAATATATTGAAAAGAAAGCTAAAACTGTAAGTAAAATAAAAAAATTGCAGAATATTAAATTTTAACCTTAATTTTGAGTAATAGATTTTTATGAAATACATATCCATATTTACGTTTTTAATTTTTAGTCTAACTTTTAATGCGCAATGTAAAAGTCTTTCCAAACAGTGTACTAGAAATATTGGAGCGGGATTCCTCTCTTCTGGTCAAGATATTAGTTTTGTATTAAGCCCTGGGAAAAAACAGCAATGTATTACTACATTTTACGAAAATCAAGATTACAGAATATCAATTTGCTCTGACTCAACTTTAGGAAATATTCATATGACAATTAGAAATTCTAAAAGACAACTACTTTATGACAATCACAGTAATGGAAATAATTCTTTTGACTTTAAAGTAAGTGCCACACAACAGCTAATAATATCCTTAATAGCACCAAAAAATAATTTAACTGCCGAACTTAATGAACCCGTAGAAGTCTTTGGATGTGTTTCTGCTGTAGTTGGCTTTAGATTTTAACAAAAACATTTCGTAAATTTGATTGAAATAGAATTAAGATGAATACAATTTTTTTAGGTATAATAGGCCCCCCGCAGATAATTATAATATTAATTGTTGTGCTTTTACTTTTTGGAGGGAAGAAGATTCCAGAACTTATGAAAGGCTTAGGTAAAGGAGTTAAAGAATTTAAAGAAGCTACTAAAAACGAAGAAGAATCTGAAAATAAAGATTAAAAAAATTGAATATACCAGAGTCTTTAGCAGACATTCAGGAAAAAATAATTAAAAAGGAAATCTCCTTAGTCCAAATCTGCCAAGAATATATTAATAGAATAAAATCTTCCACCAGTAACGCATTTATAGAGATATTCGAAGAAGAAGCCTTATCAAAAGCTGAAGAAATTCAAAAAAAAATAATAGGTAATAATTTTGGGCTTTTGGCGGGAACATTTGTAGGGCTTAAAGACAATATCTGCTACAAGGATCACAATTTGACAGCATCTTCCAAGATGCTAGAGGGGTTCAAATCCTTATTTTCTGCAACAGCTGTTGAAAAAATACTAAATGAAGATGCTATAATTTTAGGAAGACTTAATTGCGATGAATTTGCTATGGGAAGTTCTAACGAAAATAGTATTTACGGGCCGGTTAAAAATCCAAAAGATGAAAAAAAAGTACCAGGAGGTTCTTCTGGAGGTTCAGCTGCTGCTGTTGCAGAAGGCCTTTGTAATATAGCTTTAGGATCTGATACTGGGGGTTCTATTAGACAACCTGCTTCTTTTTGCGGTGTAATTGGGATGAAACCTACTTATGGTAGAATTTCTAGAAATGGATTAATAGCATATGGTTCAAGTTTTGATCAGATTGGTGTTTTTTCTAAAACTATTCAACATGCAAATATTCTTATTCATGTTATGAGCGGAAGCGATGAATTTGATAGTACGGTTTCGTCCCTTAAGCCAAGCAATAAAAAAATTAAATCATCTAATAAAAAATTCAACTTTGGAATACCTGATGAATATTTGAAATTTGAAGGCCTAGATATCGAAATCAAGAACAAATTAATGTCTGTTATTGAAAATTTAAAAGAGGATGGGCACAAAGTAGAATTTTTAAAGTTCCCTTTTTTAAAATATCTAGTTCCAACTTATTATGTTCTAACTACTGCAGAAGCAAGCTCTAATTTAGCAAGATACGATGGTGCACATTTTGGTTTTAGATCCAATAATTCCGAAGATATAAATTCTACCTATGAAAATTCAAGATCTGAAGGATTTGGAATAGAGGTTAAACGACGTATTATGCTGGGTAATTTTGTTCTTAGTTCTGGGTATTACGATGCGTATTTTACAAAGGCTCAAAAAGTTCGAAGATTAATTAAAACTAAAACTGAAGAAATGCTGAAAAATAATGATGTTCTTATTCTTCCAACAGCACCATCTACAGCTTTTAATATTGGGGAAATAAAAGATCCCATAAAAATGTATTTACAAGACATATTTACTGTTCATGCTAATATAACTGGTGCTCCAGCAATTTCTTTGCCAATTGGAACCCATAGTAATAATCTTCCTTTTGGCATTCAATTAATGGCTAATAGTTTTCAAGAAAATACTCTTTTTGAAGTTTCAAATTTATTAATGGAAAAGCATTTAGAATGAAACATCTTTTAGTGGAAGAGTATGAGTATGATTTTAGTCTTCTTGGTATTTGTTGCCACGAGAAAGATTATCGACTTTGTTGGGCGGTAAATAGCACTTTAGATTTAGACCTAACAAAATCTGAAAAAGATATTGAGTTGATTTTCAACAAGAAATCTAAACCGAATGCAAATTTTCCAATTTTTTCATACATAAATGATGTTAATTCCAATGAATATTATTTAATTGGAAATAAATGCGAGCGTAGCTGGTTAATACCTGAAAAATCTCATATTGATTTTTTTTTATTAGTTAAATCTGACGAAAAAAAAACTTACGATTATTATTTAAAGAAACTTAGGGAAATTCCATTTATATTAACGGCACATTCTGTAGTGGTAGAACAATTAAAATCAAAAGAAAATCTAATTTTTTAAAATGAGTAAAAGAACAAAAATTGTAGCAACTGTTGGCCCTTCAACATCTAGTGAAAAAGTATTAAAAGCAATGATTAAGGAAGGTGTTAACGTGTTTAGAGTTAACTTTTCTCATGGAGCTCATCAAGACCATATTGATGCAATTAAAAAAATCAGAACGGTTGATGAGCAGTTAGGTACTCATTCTGCAATTTTAGCTGATCTTCAGGGTCCAAAAATAAGAATAGGTGACATGCCCGAAGAAGGGCTTTTATTAGTAGATAATCAAGAATTTATTTTAACTACTCTTGAAAAAAGAGATTTAAAAAAATCCGCTCAAATATTTATTGATAGGATTCCTAAAGATGTAAAAAAGGGAGAAAAAGTACTTTTAGATGATGGGAAAATACATTTAGAAATTGTAGAAACCAATTTGAAAGACACTGTAAAAACTAGAGTAGTTGCTGGTGGATTATTATTTTCTAAAAAGGGACTCAATTTGCCTGATACTAATATTAGTATTTCAAGTTTGACAGTGAAAGATAAAGCTGATTTGGTAGTAGCTTTAGAACAAAAAGTAGACTGGATTGGATTTTCATTTGTAAGATCTGCAAGGGAAGTTATTGAGCTTAGACATCTAATAAATAGTCACAATGGAAATGCAAAGATTATTGCAAAGATTGAAAAACCTGAAGCAGTAAGTGATCTCCATGGAATATTGGTAGAGACTGATGCTGTAATGGTTGCAAGAGGAGATTTAGGTGTGGAAATTCCACTTGAATCGGTTCCTTTAGTCCAAAAAAAGATTGTCTCTATGGCACAAGATTTAGCAAAACCCGTAATTATTGCAACCCAAATGATGGAAAGCATGATGGACAATATTACGCCAAATAGGGCTGAAGTTAATGATGTAGCCAATGCAGTAATGGATGGAGCAGATGCAGTAATGTTAAGTGGAGAAACTTCTGTAGGAAAACATCCTATTGAAGTAATTAAAATAATGTCTAGAATTATCAATGAAGTAGAAAATAATTTTGACAATATTTATGTGAAAGAAACCCTACCTAAAAAGAACAACGAACGATTTATTACCGACTCCATATGTTTTAATGTCTGTAGATTGGCCCAGCGAGTTGAAGCAAAAGCAATTATCACAATGACACATTCTGGATATACTGCTTACAAGATTTCTAGTCAAAGACCAAAGTCTGAAATTTTTGTTTTCTCTAGTAATAAAAAACTACTAAGTACCTTGTCTCTAGTATGGGGAGTTAGTACTTTTTATTACAATAAGGCAATAAGTACAGACCACACCATTGCAGATATAACCCATCTTTTAAAAACAGAAGGGTATGCAGAAAGTGGAGATTTAATTATCAATACTGCAAGTATCCCACTTCTTGAAAATGGAAAAACAAATATGTTAAAACTAAGCTATATAGATTAAGACATGATCAATATTAAGTTACTTAAAAAAATTTGTGAAACAGCAGGCGCTCCTGGCTTTGAAAATAGAGTTAGAAGTTTAGTTTTAAAACAAATAAAGAAACATGTAGACCATATAGAAGTTGACAATATGGGAAATATAATTGCTTTAAAAAAAGGGGTTGACTCTTCCAAATCTGTGATGATTGGGGCTCATATGGATGAAATTGGGTTTATAGTAACACATATTGATAAAAAAGGATTCTTAAAGTTTCATCCCCTTGGTGGTTTTGACCCAAAAACTTTGACTTCTCAAAGGGTAATTGTTCACGGGAAAAAAGATGTAATTGGAGTGATGGGGTCTAAACCTATTCACGTAATGACACCTGAAGAAAAAAATAGAGTTCCAAAAATTAATGACTACTACATAGATTTAGGTTTAGAATTAAAAGAAGTAGAGAAAATAATTTCTGTTGGTAATTCTGTAACCAGAGAGAGAGCTCTAATAGAAATGGGAGATTGTATAAATTGCAAAAGCTTGGATAATAGAATTGCTGTTTTTATTCTCATTGAAACATTAAAAAAATTAAAAACCCCAGATTTTGATACTTATGCTGTTTTCACTGTACAAGAAGAGGTAGGAATAAGAGGAGCACAAGTTGCTACTCAAAAAATAAAACCAGATTTTGGATTTGGATTAGATACCACTATTGCATATGATGTTCCTGGAGCAAGTGAACATGAGAAAATTACTTCTTTAGGCAGTGGTGTGGGAATAAAAATCATGGATGCTAGTACAATTTGTGATTCTAGAATGGTGAAATTCATGAAAAAAATAGCAACTGAAAATAAAATTTCTTGGCAAAATGAAATACTTACAGCTGGGGGAACTGACACAGCTAGCATTCAAAGAATGACTCCTGGCGGATCTATTGCTGGAGCATTTTCAATCCCAACTAGACATATTCATCAGGTAATAGAGATGGTGCACAAAAAAGATGTTGAAAGTTGTATAGAGTTATTAAAATGTTGTCTATTATCCATGAACAACAACAATTGGGAACACAAAAATGAATTCTAAAAAGTTTCGGAACTAAATTGTTTTAGGAATCTCCAATCATTTTCAGAATATAATCTTAAGTCATTTACTTGGTAAATTAGTTGGGCTATTCGTTCTACTCCCATTCCAAATGCATATCCACTATAGATCTCTGGGTCTATATTACAATTTTCTAAAACATTGGGATCTACCATACCGCAACCCATAATTTCTAACCATCCTGAATATTTACAGACATTACAACCTTTTCCATTACAAATCGTACAAGAAACATCTACTTCTGCGGAAGGTTCAGTGAATGGAAAATAAGAAGGTCTAAGTCTAATTTTTGCCTCGTCACCAAACATAGATTTAGTAAAATATAGAAGTGTTTTTTTCATGTCTGCAAAAGAAACATCTTTGTCAATATATAGCCCTTCAATCTGATGAAAAAAACAATGTGCTCTTGCTGAAATTGCTTCATTTCTATAGACTCTTCCAGGAGAAATAGTTCTTATTGGCGGTTGGTTATTTTCCATCACTCTCACTTGGACTGAAGAGGTATGCGTTCTTAGAGCAATATCGTCTTGGATAAAAAAAGTATCCTGCATATCTCTTGCAGGGTGTTCCTTTGGGAAATTAAGAGCAGTAAAATTATGCCAGTCATCTTCTATTTCTGGGCCTTCAGAAATTGAAAATCCAATTTGAGAAAAGATATTTATTATTCTATCTCTAATTAAAGTAATAGGATGCCTAGAACCAAAATTCATAGGTTGTCCTGGGATAGTATAATCCGGATTGTTTTTAGTACTATTTGAGCTGATAGATAATTTCGATTTTAAACTATTTATTTTCTCTAGACAATTGTTTTTTAATATGTTTAATTGTTTTCCAAATTCTTTTTTTTGATCTACTGGAACTTCCTTAAAAGCGCTAAATAATAAAGTTACTTTACCTTTCTTCCCAAGATATGCAATCCTAAACTGCTCTAGTTCTTCAGGTGAATTACTTTGAAATTTTTCAACTTCTTGATTAATCTTATCAATGTCTTTAAACATATTACTTAATAATTCTTGCCGATAAAATTATAACTGCAGATATTGGTCGATCTCCACTAGCTGTTTTAACAGAACAAATTTTATCTATTATTTCTATTCCTTGAGTAACTTCTCCAAAAACAGTGTAACCATTATCTAAAAAGGGAGTCCCTCCAATTTCTTGGTAAACTTTTTTTGCAGTATCAGAAAAATGAAAGTTGTTTTCAGTTTGTTGGTAGTTCTTTTCTTTCTGATTAATTCTATTTTCCATTTGGGTCAGTTGTTGCAAGGAAAGTTTTCTGCCTTGTACAATATAAAATTGGCTTCCACTAGATTTTTTTTCCGGATTAACGTTGTCCCCCATTCTAGCTGCAGCTAAAGCACCTTTCTTGTGAAATAAATTTGAATTGATTTCTGCGGGAATTGTTTCTCCTTCACTATTTTGACCTAGTTGTCCTTTAAAATCATCTTTCTTAGAATTGGGATCTCCTGCTTGAGCCATAAACCCATTAATCACTCTATGAAATTTTATTCCATCGTAAAACTTACTCTCTACTAATTTTTTAAAATTATCTCTATGTAATGGAGTTTCATTGTAAAGCTTTAGTATAACTGTTCCTTGAGATGTAACCATTTCAATCCTAGTTTCAATTGGAAAAGAATTCTTTGGTTTAAATACCGAACAACTTAAAACCAGAAAGGCTGAAAGTCCAAAAAATATATTTCTAAAAGCTCTAAACATTTAAATCCTGTATTTTTTCTATATTGCAAATTAAGACAATAGTAGATATTATTCTAAAATATTTTAATAATATCTTAAATTTAAATGCATCAAAGGCGCTACAAATAAATGAATTTGCTAAGGACATATTACAGGATTTTCATAATTTCAAGTTTAATAATTTGTTTTTCATCATTAAATTCCTGCTATAAGTCAGATCAAACTATTGCCAAAATTAGAATTTTGGATAACAATACAAATGATCCAATTGATAACATAAGTGTTCGTTTATTTTTTGACAATTCAAATGGTGCTAATGTTCCTCTATATGATGTTGTTAAAAATACTTTGAGTAATGGAACTGCAAGCTTTGACTTTAGCGATGGATACAAAGACGGCCAGGGCGGGTTTGCAGTTTTAGACATTGAAGTTGATGGGGTGTTTATGGGTGTTATAAATATTGTAGAAATGACCACTACTGAAAAAGTAATTTATATTCAATAATTATCTTAGCTTGAATAAAAAACAACTTTATTTAAATCTCTCATTTTCTTTACTAATTATTATCTTCAAAAGTTATCAAATAATTTTTGTGACTGGATTTTTTGGTAGCTTGACTTGGAATATTTTTAAAGAATCTATTATCCTTATTTCCATTTATTGGTTGGGTATTTGGGGTATTCACTTACTAAAGACAAAGTTTTTAATTAAAAAATAAAAGGGCTGGTCTAAAAGAATTCCTATTTTACAAATTATAAGTTAATATATCCTATTTTTATATATAATCTTACTATGGAAGCACCTAACCTACTTGTGAAAATTGAAAATAGCATTGCACTATTTACTTTAAATAGACCACAGCAACTCAACGCGCTAAATCACCAACTTATTGACGACCTAAATCATGAGCTTGAAAAAATAAAAATTGACAAAAATGTAAAATCTTTGATTATAACCGGCTCGGGGGAAAAGGCTTTTGTGGCAGGAGCTGATATCAAAGAATTTGCAGAATTTACAAGCGAAGAGGGTAAAGATCTTGCCAAAAATGGGCAAAAGAAATTATTTGATTTTATTGAAAACTTTCCAAAGCCAGTTATTGCGGCAATCAATGGGTTTGCCTTGGGAGGAGGTCTAGAACTTGCAATGGCATGTCATATAAGACTAGCATCTAATAATGCTAAAATGGGATTGCCTGAAGTTAGTTTAGGGGTTATTCCAGGATATGGAGGGACTCAAAGACTGGCTCAATTAGTTGGGAAAGGTAAAGCGATGGAAATGATTACAACTGGAAGAATGATTGATGCGAATCAAGCACTTAATTATCGGTTGGTAAATAATGTTGTTGAATCTGAGGACTTAATTTCAACATGCAAAGAATTGGCTCGTCAAATTGCTAAAAATTCACCAAATGCAATATCTGCTGCCATTAAATCAATAAATGCAGGGTTTAATTCTAATTTAAACGGATTTGATGTAGAAATAAATTCTTTTGGTAGTTGTTTTGGAACTGAAGATTTTATAGAAGGAACTAGTGCATTTTTAGAAAAGAGAAAACCTAATTTTTAAAATTGAGTTCAATTAGAAAATTAATTAA
>CAYREL010000017.1:0-9638 GCA_964423275.1 uncultured Flavobacteriales bacterium
TAAAAAATCAAGGCCAAAAATCCAATAAATATCCTCCTATGAAAGACGAAATTACATTTGATGAATTCTCTAAAATGGACCTAAGAGTAGGAACAATTATAGCAGCAGAAAAAATAGAAAAAGCAGATAAATTATTAAAGCTAACTGTAGACACAGGAATTGATGTAAGAACAGTTGTTTCTGGAATTGCCGAAGATTTTAAACCAGGAGAAGTCATTGGTCAAAAGGTTAGTATCTTACTGAATTTGGCTCCTAGAAAAATAAGAGGTGTAGAATCTCAGGGAATGATTTTGATGGCTGAAACAGAAAAGGGAGAATTGGCTTTCGTTTCTCCTACTAAGGAGATTGATGCTGGAAATACCATTAGATAAAATACTCCCATAGTTCAACTGGATAGAATAGCCGCCTCCTAAGCAGTAGATCTGGGTTCGAGTCCCGGTGGGAGTACCATTTAAAAGATTAAAGAAACACTTGCAGTGCAAAAATCAGTGCAAACTTGATATCTTTTAGTAAGAAAAAATAAAATCCTATTTTAGGATATTAGGTGTTATTAGGTGAATTGACTTAGTTGAGAAAGCAAGGGGTGGGACTTATTCAGCCCAATTTTCACCTGAGTCATCAATAAATTCGCATACTTCCCATTCAATTTTAAATCCCTCTGCAAATTTTTCAATTCTTTCATATATGTCCCAAACATCAGCAGAACCGTCGCTTTCTTCACAAATTTCTTTTAACTCACCCTCTGTGCCGTCAAAATTGAAAGTTACAATTCCAGTTTCGTAATCATAATCAAAGATATGGTTAGCTCCATAATCATCAGCTTGTCCTGTGTTAAAAAAATCTTCACAATAAATATATTCCCAGTCGTCTTCAGGAATATCTGTTTTATCAAAATTTGGGTCAAGATATTTTAACTCCTGGTTAGGTTTTGAAATAATATTTACCTTCATTTCATGAATTTTAGATCATTAATGTAAGGAAAAATCAAATCCTATTTTAAGAAATTAGTATTTTTTGGAGAATTGGTAGGTCAAAAAAAAATTAATAATTTAGTTTTTGAGATAAGTTTCTTTTGGCCATGATGGCCATGGATTTTTTAAAATTTTTATCAACTCGCTCTTTTTTAAAGGTTTATATAAAGCCTTTGTTTTATGAACTGTTTTTTCAGCTATTGAAATTTCTATATCTTCACAATCCATCCATTTTAATAAAGCTTTAAGAACTAACTCTTTATTATTAATTAAGTCGTTAAAGCGAATGACTTTGAATGGGAGCATTTTTTTCTTCACGAGAGTTAGTTGAAGATTTAATCTAAAGTCTTCCAGAATTTTGTAAATAGCCTTTTTCTCTATATTAGAAATGGGGACATCCGTAGCAATATTAAATAACAGTTTTTGCAAAGCTTCAGTGGATGGAAAAACATTACACGGATCTCGTTCAATAACAATTATTTTGGCATCTGGAAAAAATGTGGATATGGTTTCTATCCTTGCAGCCATTGATGGGTTTTTTGATAAAAATCGCTTGTTGGTATCTTCTCCAAGTGCATAAAGATGCCTTTGAACCATTCGGTGATATATCTTTATTATTCTATGCTTTCTTTTTTCAGTAATATCTCCCATTTCAAAGCGAAATAAATCTCGCATTACATTAGATTCCGGATAAAAGAAGCTCATATATACGGATGCTAACCCCCACATCATTATCATTTCATCTTCCTCCTTTTTAAAGAAACTAATCCTATGAAGATTATTTAACTTTTTAAATATTTTTTTATCAAAATTCTTACCTGCTTTTCTTAAAAAAAATGGAGAATAAAACCAGAAGAATCGATAGATTTTCTTTTGTATTATTGACGGCGCCAATACTATTTCCCAAAGGCTCATGGCAGTAAAAGGAGAATTTATACTTGTTAAACTATGAAGTAAATTAGTAGTTCCAGTTCTTGGCAATGAAGCAATAAAAATGGGGTTTTTAATTACTTGTTTTTTAAATCTTGAAAATAATATCCAGTCTATTGTAAGGGCAATATTATTTGTAATAAATAGCAATAGAAATAATGGAACAAGCCATAAAACTTGGACCAATCTGTGCAAACGAATGGCACGCATACTTCCTCTTTTAAATGAAAAGAGTTGTGTTAAAAGACTAACCATGGATATATAGCAAAGAGCCTATAGAAAATCCTGCTGAAGTTCCACATATAAAAAGTGTTTCTCCTTTTTGCAATTTATCTTGACTTATTAATTTATGGACTCCCATAGGAATAGAAGCTGAAATGCAATTCCCTGTTTCACGTAATATATTTATTACTTGGTCTGGATTTACATTCGCTATTTTTGGAATCATATTTAGACCTGTTTTAGAAGCTTGGTGAGGGACTGTCCAGTTTACTTCAGGCCACGAAGTTCCAGTAGATTTAAAAAAATCATTTATAAAATCTGGAAGATATTTTAAAGTTAGTCGTAGCAAACTTCGACTGTCCATTTGAAAGTGATGAAGTTTGGGGTCGTAAACATAATCCTTAACCCATTTTCTAACGTGTCCTCCTGGAATTTCTGCAGCAAGTATTCCTTCTGTATACATTTGATGTTTAAAATTTACAAGCCCTGATTTTTCATCTTTTGACTTTTCTAAAATAACAGCTGCTGCACCATCTCCAAATAAAGTCAAGGTCTCCCAATTCTCTGGTCCAATTCCAAAGCTTGCGACTTCAGAAGCAACAATGAGAACGTATTTTGTTTCATCAAACTGTAACTTGTCAGCAGCTAATTTAAATGCGTTTACAAAACTTAAACATGTAGTATTAACGTGAAATGATTCACAACGTGCCTGGTTTCCACCTCTCATCTTTTCTAGAGTCATAGCGACCTGTGATGGGATAATTTGGTCCGTACTGGCACCAGCTGTGATAAATGTATCAATGTCACTTAGAGATATTCCAGCACGGTCCAAGGCTGAATGTGCTGCTTGGGCTCCCATTTCCCCTACGTCTTCATAAGAAACATGGTGTCGTTTAGCCACTCCACTATGTTTTTCGCTCCAACCAATGGGCAAACCATACTTTTTTTCAATTTCATTTGATTCAACTGCTTTTGGAAGGTAAATACCAGTGCTTCGAATTCTACAAGGTCTAATTATATTTAGCATGGATTCTTCTAAATTTAGTGCCTTTTTCATGGCGTATATTTATAATTTTATTTATATCAATATCATCAACACCTTGGTCACTAAGCACATCTACAACAGCAGCTTTAGCTTGATCCCAATATTTTTCTGGGTGGACAAACATATTGAGTTTTCGATCAGATACTCGGATTAGTTGGTAATTGTCAATCTCTGAGTTTGCTCCCGTAATCGCTCGCCTAATAAAGTCTGGGAAAATAATCTTATCCTGGTCAAATATCAACAAATCATCCATTCTTCCTTCGATGGTTGACACTGCTTGCATCTTAGAGCCGCAAGAACAATCAGTAGCATGTAAAATATCGTTCATTTTATACCTAATTATTGGTTGTGCATTGCGCCTTAAATCTGTAATAATTGGTATAAATCGCTTTTTATCTATCCATTGTTTTTCAATAATTAATCCATCTTCATTAAGATGAATATTTCCTTTTTTACAGCTTTGACCAAACATTCCTTCTGAACATTGGTATACTTGTTGAACATTGATTTGGAAAACTCTCTCAATAATTTCTTGGTCCTTTGGAGACAATACTTCTGCCACTGATATTATTTGCTCAGGGTTGAGTTTAATTTCTTCTTTGTTTTGGGCCTCGGCTAATAAAATAAGTAGACTTGGTTGTCCTACAATAATATTTGGTTGGATTTTATGGATTCGTGATAGGTGTTCGTCCAAAGGATCTAGTAGATCAAAAAAATTAAAAGCAAGTAGTTTAGACTGTACCGAAGTATAAAGATTGCTGTTGGCCCTTAGAAAAAAAGCTATTTTTCTTTTCCTAAAGTTCCAGCCAATTATTCGTTGTAAAATTAATGCTACCCACATAGCTCTTTCTTGTTTAGAAACTATAAACAATCCCTTATTTCCTGACGTCCCTGTAGAAAGTCCAACTGTTAATCCGTTTAATGTCGGGGAAAAGTTTCTACTTTTTTCAGAACGTGTAGCTACATCAATTGCTTGTTTAATATCAATTCCTTTAGTATTAATCCCATTAAAGTTTTTCATAAATTCTTTCTTTTCTTGGACTGGGAATTCGATTAAATCTTTATTGGAAAATGATTTGTATAAAGGAGAAACTGTTAAAACCTTATTTTGAACTTTTCGCCACATCTTCTGTTGATGTTCCTCAGGATTTCTCTCAAATGCTATGCGTTGAAAATATAGCTTCAAAACACTTTTAAATACTTCCAACTTAAAAATAATATTCATCATATTGTTTTTGGTGAGTTAATCATCTTAACTGTTTTGGGACAATGGGTAGCTATTAAGGGTATTGTTGGATAGGCTTTGTGAAATTTTCTCAATTTATTAAGTGTTGAATTATAAGCTTTCCAGTCGTCAAAAAATAACCTTACTATTGGGTCTGGTCCCATTTTGTGAGTAATGGCGCGCATATCCCAAAATGCATCTGCCACCAAAAAAATAGGTCCATTCTTTGTTTGAACCAAAGCTCCACATTGGCCCGCTGCATGACCAGCAAGAGGATACATTACAATGCTACTGTCTCCAAATAAATCATAGCCTTTTCCTAAAATTTCATGTGTCTTAGAATTACATGATTCAAAAGTTTTACAACTTTTTATCCATTTTTCAGGAAATAATTCGTGAAGTAATCCCTTTGCAAATCCTCTCCACTTTGGTGTTTTTTGGAATTGGTCTAAACACTTTTCAGATGTCCAACAACTGGCATTTGGAAAATCTATAAGTCCTCCCACATGATCAGCATGCAGATGAGATAAAATAACATGACTTACCTCATCAGGATTTATTTGCATTTTAGCCTCATGATTTCTATCTATTTCTACTTTGGTTAGCATAGCATAGATAGAATTAGGAAAATAATTGGTAGCCGCATGAAATCTCTCCGTATATCCTGTATCAAATAGTATATTTCCTTTAGATGGATGCTTAATTATAGCCCATGTTGCCTCAAAACGAATTTTTCTTTTTTTGTCTCCTTTAGTAACATGATGTGCATAGGCAAAACAGTGGCCTGCAGTACGTATTGAAATTGAAACATAATTATCATTCATAGTTGTTCAGATTTATACCATTCTACAAATTCATCAAGTGACTCTTGAACCGATTGTTTAGGGCGGTAGCCAAGTAATTTTTTAGCTTTATTAATATCCATTCCAAAGGACATTGTTAATGTTCCTACACCGTAAACTGTTAATGCAGGCTCCTTATAGCCGTTTAACCATTTTGCATGCCATTCCATTAATTTTGCTACAACCAGCACTAGTCTTAATGAAATTTTTTTGGTTGGTGGAGAGACTTGTAATTGCCATAATAATTTATCTAGAACTGGCCATAATAGTTCGGGTTTCCCGTTGGATATATTATATATTTGATTAAACGCTTTTTTTTCTGCATCTAGAGCTAAAATAATCGCATCAACTACATTAGATACTGGAGTTATATCTACGCGGTTGGTTTCGTCCCCTATACGCATTAAACGTCCTTCGCTGTGAGCACGAAGAATTCGTGGCATAATAACTTTGTCGCCTCTGCCAATTAAGGCTCTTGGTCTTAAGATTATATATGGAATTCCAGATGATTGAACTAGTTTTTCTGCTTCTCGCTTAGAGTAAGCATAAGAATTCACCGGTTTAGGGAGTGTATCACTCTCTTTTAATTTAAGCTGATGTTTAAATCTAAAATAAACACTTGGCGAGCTAATGAATATGAACTTTTTTACCCTTTTAGCTTTTGCAGCTTTAAGCAAATATTTTGTCACTTCTATATTGGTTCTGTGAAAGTCTTTCGGGTTCCCCATTTGTGCGCTTAATGCAGCAGTATGAATTATAGTATCAATCCCTTTTACAAGACTATCAACAAATTTGGTGTCTTCAAGATTGCCCAAAACATATTTCAAATTTGATTTCTTAGTGACATTCTGAGTTTTCAGGGTTCTTCCTGTAGCAAGAATCTCGAATCCATTAATTGTCGACATTTTTTCTACTATCCTTGATCCCAAAAAACCAGTCGCTCCAGTAATTAGAATATTTTTCATTTAACTAATGGTCTTTGGTTAATATTTAATCCATTATTGTAAAGCAATTTAAAATGAGAATACATGGCAGGTAAAATATATTTTCTTGACTGATATTGCACGTTGTATTTCTTCGCTACTTTTTTTAATATAGGGGTAAGCTCAGGATAGTGAATGTGACAAATGTGTTGAAATAAGTGATGTATTACATGGTGATTAAATCCACCAAAAAGATGGGTAATAATCAAACTACCAGTTGCATAATCACTTGTGGTTAATACTTGATGTTTAGACCAAGAATACGGCATTAATCCATTTTCATCTGGATCTGGAAAATGGGAATCCTCCAGCATATGAGTAGTAAGTAAAATCACAATTATAGTTAGACTAGAACAAACCATTAATAATAAAAATGCAGCTATAAAAACTATAATAGTTTGTTCTGTAAGCCAAAAGGGAATAATAACCATATAGAATATATATAAAACTTTAAAAGAAACCATTTTTACTATTTCAAAAATTGGATATGGTCGGTTATGAAATCCGCCAATTCTTGTAAAGAAAATATCTTTAAAGTCACGATAAAAAACCCATCTTGGAATAAAAATTACATATATAAGAGGCATATATATCCATTGAAATTTGTGAAAGCTTCGAGTTTTATCTTGAGGAAATATTTTAACAACAGCCGATTGCTGAATATCTGGATCGTATTCCATAATGTTGGAATAAATATGGTGACCAGAAACATGTCTATTTTTCCAATTGAAGGAGCTTAGTCCTAAAAAATCAAAAATGTACATAAACCATTGGTTGTACTTTTTGGTTTTGAAAAGAGAATTGTGAGCAGCGTCGTGACCTATATTTACACCTAAAAAAACACCCCAAATTCCCAAAAAAGAATAACATAGAAAGACATGCAATGGCTCTACGGAAAAAACAAATGGAATTGAAAAAACAAATATATATACCATTAATAAACCTGCTATTTTTAGGAACATCCAGGAATTGCCATAAATACTCTTCCCACTATTCTTGAAATAAGCAGTTACTTCTTCGCGTAGTTCTGCAAAAAACCTGTCAGTTTCAGCAGGGAATGTAATATTTCTAAATTGATCAGTCATTTTAATTTGATTTTGTATTCATATATTTAAAAATTCTTGCAAAGTCCGTACGATGCTTAGTAGCTGTCCAAATTGGAGGGTTGGTAGAAAGTAAGGTCATTAAGGTGCTTGCGATACTAGCCTTCATACTATCAAGTGGGTCAAACCATCTAAATCCAACTCCGATAGAGTGGTTTAAATTTTCAACTTGGTGCCACCATAATGGAGGATTAAAAAGGACATCTCCAGGTCTTAAGACACATTCCCAAGTAGTTAAAAATCTTGCAGCTGGAAATTTATCAAAATCTGGTTTTTCAGGGTTAAAATTACTATAAAAATAAGGGGACTTTGTTATAGGAGGATTTAAAAAAATATCATTTTTTGGAGGATATAAATACCAATGTTTTTTTCCAAAAACTTGAGTAAAAAGATTATTTTCAGCTGCACAATGAAGTGTTGTTTTAGATCCTTTACCACCAATGAATACTTGAAAAGTCTTTCCAGAGGATAAGTTATTTCTCATTTTGTAGAGCCATTTCCAATCAAAATCATCAATTAATTCAGGGTGATCATAAAGTATTCTATTAAATCGACTATACTTTTCTGTATTTCCTGCCTTTATGGATTCTATAACGTCCTTAAGAGTTATTTGTTCTACATTATAATTAATGGTTTCATCTTGCGAATTTAAAGGATCAAAAATTGCAACTTCATCTTTAGAGTAATTTTCAGACAACCAGT
Organism: uncultured Flavobacteriales bacterium; assembly: GCA_964423275.1. Classification (GTDB taxonomy): domain Bacteria; phylum Bacteroidota; class Bacteroidia; order Flavobacteriales_D; family Parvicellaceae; genus MED-G20. Next base: position 8,024 of record CAYREL010000017.1, read on the forward strand.
CTAGCGACCAGTGTTTTACGCATTTCCAATCCTTAGCCTTACCTTCCATTACAACTGGGATGCCTTTACTAATATAGTTTTGTTTTAATTGTTTTTCTGAAATATTCTTTACGCGATCAACTTGATGAATATTGCTTTCTTTAATTTCATTTTTCTTTTTAGATAAAAACAACTCTAGAATTCTATCTCTTTTAGCCATATATCTTGTAGCAGGAAGGTCTTTTCCTAATAAATGATCAAGCATTCTCCAAGTCTGATAACTTCTACGGAATTCGTTAATTGTTTTCATTAAAAATTAATCTCTTACAAATTATTAACTACTGTTATTTAATTAATTATATCTAATATCTCTTCGTAATTTGAATTATTTATAGGTTCTATATATTTTTTTATTATTCTAAGTTCATTATTAATTAAAATACTCTCTGGAATACCATAAACTCCAAGTTTTACAGATTTTTTTCCACTTTGATCTTCTGCATTATAATAGTAAGGGTCTACTAATTTTTTAAGAAAATCTTTAGCATTATTTTTTTTATCTTTATTTTTTATTAATAAAATTTTTAATTTTTTATTATCTTTTAAAAATATTAAGTATTTGTGTTCTTTTCTACACGGAGCGCACCATGATGCCCAAATATTTATTAATGTAAAATTATTTTCTGAGAGTTCATTAACTTCTATTTTGTTATTAGTAAATAATAAATCTAATTCAAAATTTTCTATTTTTTTTCCTACCAAATTTTTGGTGTTATAATTTTTTTCTTTGTCTAAGCTTAAATAAAAAATGAAAAAAATAAAAAATAGAAAACTAAATGTAATAATTATAATTAATTTATTTTTCATTTTTAATAAGCCTCAAAAAACCACCAAAAGAAATCATAAGTACTGAAAACCATATCCACAACATGAAAGGTTTTTTTTGGAATTTTATATTGTAATATTCAGATCTATTTATATTGCTCATAGTAATATAAATATCATGTGTTAGTTTTGATTTAATAAATGCTTCGTATGTCAGTGTCTCAGGATTATTATAAATCCTTATTTCAGGTCTTGCATTTTCTTCATTTAGGTTGCTCAGATTTTTAATATTAAAATGGCCAACTACTGCTTTATAATTTTTTCTTGTTTCGGTTTCTAACGATTCAAAATTAATTTCATAACTTTTAAATAATTTAGTCTCACCGATTTTAATATTGAAGTCTTTCTCTATAGAAAAATTATGATTGATATTAATAAAAAATATTAAAAATCCAAAAGCTAAATGAGATACTATTCTTGAAATATTTGATTTTGAAGATTTTTTAATAAACTCTACTAAATCTAAAAAAGTGTAAGATATTCCTATAAATAAAACTAAAAAGCCAAAACCTAAATGTGAAATTATCCTTGGAAAATCAAAACTTCTTTTCTTTTTAAATATTTCTACTAAATCTAAAACTGAGTTTAATATTAAAAATATTGAAGAGGTAATGACTATATTAGAGAGAATACTATAACTCTTAAAAAAGTTTGAAATTAGAATGTTTAAAAATGTTGCTGCTATTACCAATAAAATTAAAGATTTAAAACTGCTAAATTTATTTTTAATCCATTTAGCTTTTGGTCCAAA
>CAYREL010000018.1:0-9622 GCA_964423275.1 uncultured Flavobacteriales bacterium
TAAAAGACTTTAAAGACCTACTAAATTTACTACCAAACAATCCTATTCCATTTTCAACATTGGTGAAAATAGGTCTCTCAGTAACAATACTTGTAACAGGTTCATTTATTTGCATATAAGTGTTTAAATCTTCATTTCCAGCAGTGAGAATAAATTCTATAGCTTTACTATTAAAAGTTCTTTTTTCTACTTGACCTTCTAGATCATAAGATGACAACCTACCTTGAAGCATTTCAAAGAAACTGTTGCCAGAAACAACTTTAAACATATTTTCTCCTCCATCAATATTTACGCTAGTTTGGTCCCCTAAATCCCAATCAATGAATTTTTGAACGCTATCGCCATTTAAAAAATGTTCTACATAAGCAAAACGAAGAATCAGTTCGTATCTTTTTCCATTTAGAGTTGTTTTCCAATCTAGTCTTGGATCGAAATACTCATCGGTTGTAGCTAAATCATTATCTGCACAACGAAATCCATTGAGTTGCAGAGTAATTTTAGATAAAAAATCAAATATTAAACCATTTCCATTGACTAAATCTGTTTGAGCACTAAAATTCAAATTTTTATCAGGAACATCGACATTTATCTTGTAAGTGTGCTCATCTACAAAAGTGTTAGAGGGAGTTTCTAAGAAATAGATTTTCTGCGAATCTTCATAAAAAATTCCTGGCTGTAAATTCCCAACCATCATCTCTTTTAAAGTGTCAGAACCTATAAAAACATTATTTTGACTGTACTCTTCCAAAACAGCAACAATATATTCAAACTGAGTACAATCGTTAACTGGAGCAAAGTTTGCATTGTTTTCATTTGCTAAATAGGATTTATTAATTTTTATAAATTGTGTATCTACCGACTGGTCTAAAAGACCATACACTACAGGAATAGTTTTATATGGTGCATTCAACTCAAAATCTGTCTCACAAGACGAAAACAGACCAACAATTAAAGTGATAGTCCAAAATAAATTCTTCATTTTGTTATTTTTTTAGAAACTTATTTGTAAAGGTTTTTTCTTGAGATTTTAAAACAAGAAGATACCACCCAGCATCTAAATTTGAAGATGGCATTTCAATTTCGTTGGCACCACTTACAAGATGGTTAAGTTTCTTAGAATTAACTAATCTTCCCATGGCATCGTAAAGTTCTAATGCTGGATTTGTCAACTTAGAAATTGAATAAAATGAGAGGTTTATATTATCCTTTACCGGGTTAGGATGAACTGTCAATCCTTGGTTAAATTCAGTTTCATCGATAGAAACAGAACCAGATAAATTTATATTATCAATAAAAAAGTCATTGCCACCACCATTAACAAATTTAAATTTAAACCTAAAATTGCTTACCAAATAATTAGTGAATGAATTTGGTCCTATGGTAATGGATTTCCAATCTGATCCAGTGGGGATAATACCAGCATTGGTATTAGGCATAGTAGAAATTATTGAAGAAGAAATATTTTTTCTCATAAACCAAGTTTCCCCACAATCCTTACTTGCATATACCTGCAGATAATCTGTATTTCCACTATTTCGTTTTGCAAATGCATACTTAAATGATATACTAGCTGCAGCACTATTGGATAAGTCAATTGTGTTGCTGATTAACTCATCTATAGAGCCATTAGTGCCTTGGGAATTATCTAGTTTAACACTTTGCGAACCTGTATGAAAAGCAGTGGAAACCACCTCAAATCCCGGGCCATTTGGATTGGAAACTGTCCAGTCGTTATTTGGTATAGAAGATATAGTTTCAAACCCTTCGTAAATTGGTGGCGGATAGCCTGGATTTCCAATTACTGAAATAAAATTTGGAAAAGTTTGGGTCATCGTATTTCCAATTGCATCTGTCACTTCAAGAGTAACATCAAACGATCCAGAACCGCTATAAGAAATGATAGGATTTTGTTGTATTGAAGAACTTGGTGTGCCATTAGGAAAAGTCCAATTCCAGGAAGTGATGTTATTGTAGGATTCATCAAAGAATTGAATATTATCTCCACCACAAACCAAATCTCTTTCTACTCTAATATCAACCGTACATAAAGTTGGAGTTGTATTTAACCCAGTTGCTGTTTGATTAGATGTTGATACAACATTACTCCTTCCCCCAACACCACTCATTAAAGTTGCTCTCATCCTATTTTTTTGACCATTGGTAAACATTTTATTACAATAAGAATATTCCATGTAATTCTCAACATTATCAACCACATCAGATGTCCAGTAACCATCAATAACATCATTAGAACAAGTATTAGAATTTAAATTACAAGAAGTTACACCAATACATCTTGGAGTATCGTCCACATAATCGTCAGAGGAACAACTTGACCCAGTTCCAGGATTGTTATTTGGCCCCCACAAATGCTCTAAATTTAACCAATGTCCTACTTCATGGGTTAATGTCCTACTAGAATAGGTATCTGAAGTACCTATCGAACCAACATAATCATGAAGAACCCATATTCCATTACCCATAGTGGAAGATGTCCATCCATTATTTGGAGTAGTTGTATATCCTGCAGCACCGTCAGCATCATTAACCACCATAATATTTAAATATTTATTTCCAGGCCATGTTCCATTGTAAACATCATTTCCAGCAATTATTGCAGAAATTTGGTTTTGGCCATTTGCCCCACTATTAGTTAAAGGACTTAAAGTTCTAGTAATGCCACTAAAACATTGTCCATTAGGAGCTTTTGTTGCCAACTTAAATTCTACTTCTATATCTGCAGGCATACCGGAAAAAGTAGATTGAACATTATTGGCATCTGCATTTTGTAATCTAAAATCTCTATTTAGTATTGCTACAGCATCCTCGATTTGCTGACGCGAGATATTTTCCACACCTCCATTGTGCAATACATGAAACACTAAAGGGATATTATAAACTACTCTGTTTGGAGGATTGTTAGAAATTTGATTTACAATTTTTTTTAGTTCTAATTGGTTTTCTAAAAATTGACGATGAGCTTCTTGGTCTTTTTTTAGCCTATTCATTAATTTATGAGTCTTACAATATTCTATATTTTCACCATCTCTACAATTGGTAGGATCGATTGTTCTGGAATCTAAAGCTTGAGAAAAAAGTGAAACTTGAAATAGAAAAAATATACTTGTTAAAATTATTTTCATTATTATGTTTTTAAACTCTCAGAGCATTTATTAAATCATTAATCAAATCTTCAATATCTTCAATTCCAACACTTAACCTTATAAGTGAATCAACAACACCAGACTTTATTCTTTCCTCTCTTGGAATTGATGCATGTGTCATTGTTGAAGGATGACCAATTAGCGATTCTACTCCCCCTAAAGATTCTGCTAATGTAAACAATTCTGTTTTGCTTACTACTTTCTTTGCCATCTCTAAATCATCACCAACTAAATTAAAAGAAATCATTCCACCAAAGTCTTTCATTTGACTTTTAGCTACTTCATGATTAGTATGAGACTTTAACCCTGGCCAGTAAACAGTATCTATTAGTGGATGATCATTTAAAAAGTGAGCAATTTTTTCTCCATTTTCACAATGTCTTTGCATTCTAAGGTGAAGAGTTTTAATTCCTCTTAGGACCAAAAAGGAATCCATAGGACCACAGACAGCGCCACTTGAGTTTTGAATCCTGTAAATTTCTTCTGCAATTTTATCGTCATTTGTAACCAAAGCTCCCATAATAACATCCGAATGTCCTCCTAAATATTTTGTAACTGAATGCATCACAACATCTGCTCCAAGTGCTAATGGATTCTGCAAATAAGGAGTCGCAAAAGTATTGTCCACCCCTACGATAATATTATTTTCATGGGCCAAATCACAAACTTTCTTAACGTCTATTATATTCATCATTGGATTGGTTGGGGTTTCTGCCCATATAAGCTTGGTTTTGTCATTAATTTTTTCTTCTATGTTTTGAACATCCAGCATATTTACAAAATGAAATTTTATGCCATACTTTTCAAAAATAGTAGTGAAAATCCTGTAAGAACCACCATAAAGATCGTTCGTAGAAATTACTTCATCTCCTGGGTTCAACATTTTCACAACAGCGTCAATTGCCGCAAGACCACTTCCAAAACAAGCTCCATACTTGCCTCCTTCTATAGCTGCTAAATTATTTTCTAATGCTTGTCTGGTTGGATTACCAGTTCTAGAATATTCAAAACCTTTATGAACACCAATTTCATCTTGAACATAAGTAGAAGTTTGATAAATTGGAGTCATAATTGCTCCAGTTGAAACATCAGGGTGAACACCTGCGTGAATTACTTTAGTATTGAATTTCATTTTAAATTTTTAAGATCATGCTACAAATCTAATTATTTAATAAATTCAAAAAAAAAATGTTTTACATACTTTGAACAAAAAACTACTTTTTGCACATCTTGCTATTTTAGGTGCTAATTTAATTTATGCTATAAACTATGGTTTTGCAAAAGATGTTATGAACGGAGGATACGTTCCGCCATTTACCTTCATACTTTTTAGAGGAATTGGCGCAACTTTTCTTTTTTGGATAACTTCTTTGTTTTTTTATGAGAAAATATCTAAGTCTGATATGCTTAAATTTGCACTTTGCGGGTTGTTTGGAGTAACAGCAAATCAATTGATGTTTTTTAATGGACTAGAACTAACATCTACCATTCATGCGTCTATTATTATGGTGACAAGTCCAATTATTGTGAGTGTTCTTTCTGTTATTATTTTGAAGGAGAAATTACGACTTACCAAGGTTGTTGGTGTATTAATTGGTTTGGCAGGGGCCATTACAATAATATTTCAAAATAAGTCTGGAGCTGGAAATAGCGGCTTATTTGGGGATTTATTAATTTTCTTAAACGCTACTAGTTTTGGACTCTATCTAATATTGGTAAAACCGTTAATGAGTAAATACAGCCCAATTACTGTTGCAAAATGGGTATTTACCTTTGGACTAATTGGCGTAATTCCATTTGGAATATACGAGATTGATGAAGTTAACTGGGATATGGGCAGTAATATCATTATGAAAATAGGTTTTGTTATTTTATTCACCACTTATTTATGCTATCTATTTAATATTTATGGAATTAAATACGTAAGCCCAACTGTAGTAAGCACATACATTTATCTACAACCTGTTTTAACCTCCATTATCGCTATTTTGAGTGGAAGAGAAGAAATAGAATTTGTAAGTGTCTTATGTTCTCTTATGATTTTTGGAGGTGTTTATTTAGTAAGTATAAATACTAATAAAATCAATTGATTACTTTTGGGGTAAATAAGATTTTATGACACATTCAATGACCGGTTTTGGCAAGTCTGAAGTTACCATTGGTCACCTTCATGTAAATATAGAAATACGATCTCTTAATAGTAAGTTTTTAGACCTAACATTAAAAATACCTTCAGTATTTAAAGAAATTGATTCTTCATTAAGATCTATAATAAAAAGCGATCTAAAAAGAGGAAAAGTAGAACTTGCTATTCACTATGAAAAAATAAGTTCTAGTAGTAAAATCACGATTAATAAGGAACAACTAATAAATTATTACAACCAGTTAAAGGAAATATCTACAGAACTAAATAACCAGAACGATAAGGATTTTATGGGTTATGCCTTAAAGCTTCCAGATGTAATTCAACACCAAAAAGAAACTGTTGATAAACAAAGTAATGAAATCTTAATAAATGCTGTAAAAGAAGCATGTAAGGACCTAAATAGTTTTCGTAAAAAAGAGGGAGTATCTCTCCAAAAAGAGCTTTTAAATTATGTGAATTCTATTCTAGATAACCTTACAAAAATAAATCCATTTGAAAAGGAAAGACTTCCCAAAGTAAAGCAGAAGTTGTTGCGGTCTGTTGAAGAGCTAAATTTAAAATCTCAAATAGACGAAAAAAGATTGGAGCAAGAACTTATCTTTTACGCTGAGAAACTAGACCTAACAGAAGAAAAAGTAAGGTTAAAAGAACACTGTAACCATTTTATGGAAACACTTAAAGAAATGAGTTCTGGAAAAAAACTAGGCTTTATCACCCAAGAGATGGGAAGAGAAATCAATACTCTTGGTTCGAAAGCACACCACCTATCAATTCAAAAAATAGTTGTTGAAATGAAAGATGAACTAGAAAAAATCAAAGAACAAGTTTTAAACATCTTATGAATTCGTCCAATAATTTCCTAGGTAAAGCGGTTATTATTTCAGCACCTTCTGGAGCAGGAAAAACTACACTTGTAAATAAGCTCTTAGAGGCAAAACTTCCTCTTTTATATTCCATTTCTGCCTGTAGTAGAGCTCCTCGAGATGTAGAAGAAGATAAAAAAGATTATTATTTCTTTTCTATTGAAGAATTTAAAGAAAAAATTAAGGCACAGGATTTTATAGAATGGGAGGAAGTCTATGAAGGGAATTTCTATGGAACACTAAAAAAAGAAATTGAAAGAATATGGAAAGAAAAAAAACATGTAGTATTTGATGTCGATGTAATTGGAGGTATTTCTTTAAAGGAATATTTTAAGGAAAATTCAATATCCATTTTTATAAAACCTCCAAGTATGGAAGTTTTAAGCGAAAGACTCAAAAAAAGAAATACTGAGGACAGAAAATCTATTAAAAATAGATTAGAAAAATCTTTTGAAGAAATGAAATCTATAGATAAATTTGATAAAATAATTGTCAATGACGAGCTAGATATTTCCACGAAAAATATAATTGAAACAGTTGAGAAATTTTTGAAATAGAATGAAAAAAGTTGGTTTGTATTTTGGTACATTTAATCCTATCCATGTAGGTCATTTAATAATTTCTAATTATATGGTTGGCTACACTAATTTGGATGAAGTTTGGTTTGTTGTCAGTCCACTTAACCCTCTAAAGAAAAAAGAATCTTTATTAGAAGATTACCATCGACTAAATTTAGTTAGAATTGCAATTGAGCAAAACCCTAAATTAAAAGCATGTAATGAGGAGTTTAATTTACCAATTCCATCTTATACAATAAATACATTGACGCATTTAAAAGAAAAATATTCTGGACATGAATTTAACCTGATTATGGGAGAAGACAATCTTAGGTCTTTCAAAAAATGGAAAAACCACGAAGAAATCTTAAAACACCACCATTTATATATTTATCCAAGAGTTTTAACAGAACAAGAAAAACTTGAAAAATACAATTTAGAAAGCCCGGTTGATGACCCAAAAGTTATTAGATGCGAAGCTCCTGTAATGAAAATATCCTCTAGTTTTATAAGAAAAGCAATTTCAGAAAATAAAGACGTTAGATACTTACTCACCCCGGAAGTTTATAAATACGTAGAAGAAATGAACTTTTATAAAAAATAAAAACTTTTAATTGTTGATGATTTCAAACAATTCGTCTAGTTTAGGAATTAGAACTACTTCAATTCTTCTGTTTTTTGCTTTGTCCTTGATGTCAATTGGAATGAATTGACTTCTTCCTGAAGCACTAACAGTAGTTGGATCCATTTTACTATTTTCTAACATTATTTTTACCACCGATGTTGCTCTAAGCACACTTAATTCCCAATTATCTACTGGATGAGAATTAGATTTCATTTTATCACTATCGGTATGCCCTTCCACTAAAATTTCTAAGTCTTTTTGATCTTCTAGAACTTTAGCCAACTCTCTCAAAGCTTTAATTCCCTCGGCATCAACTTTCGTGCTTCCAGAAGCAAATAAAAGTTTTGCATCCATGCTAATATAAACTTTTCCATCCTTCTCTACAACAGAAAGCCCCTTGTCTCTAAACCCAAGTAAGGCATTGGCAACTTTTTCTTTCAAAGCTCGGACTATAGCATCTTTATTAGCAATAATCTGTTCCAACTCATTTACTCTTTTTTCTCTTTTTTGGAGTTCTAGAGACAAATCCTCTAGTTGTACTTTTTTATTATTTAGATCAATTTCAAAGTCTCTTAGTTGATCTTCTAGAGTTAGTAAATCTGACTTTCTTTTTTCTAAATCCAACATTAACCGCTGTTTTTCAACCGATTGGCCTTTTTGTAGAAGTTCTAATTGATCTTGAATACGTTTGTTAAGTAAGTCAATTTTATCATATTGTTTTTCTTTCATTCTTAAAGATTTACCCAACATGGTAGTATCTTTAATTAAACGTTTTGTTAATCTGTTAAGTTGGTCGTTTTGTGATTCTAGTTCTGTATTTTCAGTTTGAAGTTCAGTTTTAAGAGTTTTAAGAGTTTTAAGTTCAACTGCACAAACTTCTTGCTTTTGAGAAATTTCCTCAAATTTTCTTGCTGGAACACAGCTCTGAAAAAAAATAATTGTAATTAAGAGTATTGAAAGAAGGTTTTTAATCATTGATTCGTTATATACTACAAAAATGACCCCAAATTGGATAAAAAATTCATCCATTAGTTATACTTATAAACAACCTTCTCTTAAAAATGCCTTTGGATAAAGAGAAAAATGACCTTTAATTTAAACACTTAAAAACAAATCTATTTATCTTACGTTTTCATATCAAAAGACCCATTTGGCTTTTATTAAAACCAACATGATTAATAACAAAATATTGGCGTTTATTCTTTGTATGGTCTGTAATATAAATTACTGCCAGAGTTTTGACTACGAATCACTATTTTCCAAGAAATATGTTGGAAAAGACACCATAGTTATCGACACATTTTCAATCAACCCAAGAACATTTCAGATTTTAAATAAAGAAAAAGAGTCTGTAACTTTGGATTACAAACTTTTACCCTATACAGGGTTGGTTGTTTTTTTTGACATCCCATACGACACCTTAATTTTCAATTACCATCCATTATTAATTGACTTTAGTAAAAAATATTATAAGCACCCTATTTCATTAAATAGAACCATTGAACAAAAGCAATATCATCCATCACTAAATATTATAAACACAGTTAATTCAAACAACCTATTTGAAGGCACTAAGTTAAATAGAACAGGAAGTATTTCAAGAGGGCTTATGGTTGGCAACAACCAAGACTTCTCACTCAATTCAAATCTGAATCTACAGCTTTCGGGAATGATTTCGCCAACTATGAAAATATTAGCATCTGTTACCGATGATAATATTCCTATTCAACCTCAAGGAAATACACAGCAACTACAAGATTTTGACAAGGTTTTCATACAAGTTTCAGATCAAAAATGGAAATTAACTGCAGGGGACTTTTGGATTAAAAACAAAGACAGTTACTTTTTAAAATACCACAAGAGAGGTCAAGGTATCCATTTGAAAAATAAAATTATTGGAAATAATAATATTGAAATAGATGTTGAAAATAGCGCTTCGATTAGCAAAGGTAAATTTGGAAGAAATGTTATTCAAGGTATTGAAGGCAATCAAGGACCTTATAGATTATTTGGGAATGAAAATGAAAGTTTTATAATAATTTTAAGTGGTACTGAAAATGTGTATATAGACGGTGTACTTCTCAAAAGAGGTCAAAACAATGATTATATAATTGACTACAATACATCAGAAATTAGTTTTACTGCCAACAACTTAATTAATAAAGACAAAAGAATAATTGTAGAATTCCAGTACAGCGATAAAAATTATGCAAGATCTTTACTTCAATCTTCTACCACTATCAAAAAAAATAACTCTTCATTTTACG
>CAYREL010000019.1:0-3295 GCA_964423275.1 uncultured Flavobacteriales bacterium
AAATAAATCCAAAATAATTTTTCATACTAAAAACTTGATGTAAAAGAAAATGTTAGTCCATTTGATGCGGGAACGGCTCTACAAACACCTCCTACACAAAAAACACCAGCTCTTTGTTTCCCATATTGTAACGAGAATCTGTGAGAACCATTTATATAACCTCCGGAAATTAAACCATAATGAATTCTTTTTTCAATATTTTTATTACCGTAGTTATATTGGTCTAAAATTGCTAGATACCAATGAGGACTAAAAGTATATTCTATTTGTCCGAAAGCCCAATTTCCTTTGTCTTGTTCAGTCCACATACCTTGAGTTTCAAATCTTAAAGAATGGTATCTATTAATTTTATAAGTTAGATCTAAAACCAAAATTTGAGCATAAATCATTTTGTAATAACCAGCTACTTTCACAGCATCATCGTTAAATTTAAAATTGAAATAATTCAAATTTAGTTTAAGTTTTTTATTGATTTTTCTCTTAATCTCTATATTAAAATCTTGGAATAGAAGACTGTCAGATTTTGCAAAATACCTAGTTGTATAGCTAGTTCTGGCTCCATCCATATCGTCAATAAATGTTCTTTCAGGTGTGTAGTCTGTAGCAAAATTTATCGCAACAGATGTTCCATATTTACCTCCAATAAGTGTTTTTTTAGGAATTTTAAATAAAACATCTGCTTGGTAGGCAATTTCACCATAAAAATTAGTAGCGTATGGGTAAAGAGTTGCAGCTAAATTATAGGTGTGTTGTTTGGTTAATGCTGGTAAATATCCAATTAAAAGATCAGTTGGACCTACATTAACATTGGTGGATCTCCATAACATATTGTCCATATGTTTTGCTGAGAAATCTACTGCAAAACCTTTGGTGGAATAACCTAAATTAAACAATAAACCTTCTCCATTTTTATAGATATAGTTGAAGTTTTCGTTCTGATTATCTGGGTAAGGGTCATTTATTTTATGGACATATTCACCATTAAAACGGATTTTTTTATATCTTAAATTCAATCTTATTGACGATGATCCAACATTTTTAGGTAGATTAAAAATTGGCGTCTTATTGTCGTCATTGAATTTGCTAACAAAACTAGCTCCAATAGAGCCCTTAAGCTTTGAATTTCTTGATGAGTCTTCAAATAATTCGTTAAGATTAAACTCCCCATCAATTGCTCTTACAATACCATTTCCATTTACCAATCCGTCTACAAACATATGTCTTTGTTTGCCGATCATTCCTTTAAGATAAACACCCTTTAAAGGTTCGTAAGTTAGTTTAATGCCATCCAATGAGTTGTCTATCCCTAGCTGCCTTTCTTCATAAGCCCTGAATATCATCCCACTACCAAACTGATCGTAGAAATTTCCAATGGTTACTCCAACATTGTCATTTTGCCAAGAGATATAACGGTACCCAATTCCAGTTCCAGAAAACGAAGTTGGATAACCCTCCAATGTGTTTAGGTAACTTTCGTATCTGATTCCTGCTCTAAAATCTCCTTTTTGAAAATTTATATTGGCAAATCCGTTGAAACCATAAAGATGGTCTGGAAGTGCAGCATTTATAAGAGTATCTTCTTGGTAATATTGACCAATTGCTTGTATGTTTCCAGAGATCACTCCAGGCGACACTTCTTGACTAAAGACATTGGCAGATAAATTTAATAATGAAAAAAATAAAATTATTTTTTTCATTTAGCAATTTTAACGAGTTCTTCGTAAAGCTCCTCTTCGTCACCAGGAGAATAATTATTGTGATCCCAGACAATTTTACCATTTCCATCCACTAAAAAAGTATGTGGAACATTATTAACATTCATAGCTCTTTTGAGATCTCCATTTGGATCTAATAAAACTAAATATTCCCAACCTTGAGCATTAATATATGGTTCTACTCTTGTGCTTGACCTTGCATCGTCAATAGATACTGCTATTAATTTAACCCCAGTTTCTTCTGTCCAATCATCGTACTCTTCTGCGATTGTATTTAATTCTGCTTTACATGGCTTGCACCATGTCGCCCAAAAACTAATAATTATTGGATTCCCATTATTACTAAATTTAGATAGGTTTTTAGTAACTCCATTTACATCTTTTAAATTTATGTTAGGTAATTGGGAATAACCAACTGAAATAATTAGACTTAAACTAAGGGTTAAAAAAATTTTATTCATAAATGTTAATTGATTTTAAATCATTTATTAATAGTTGAACCAAATGAATTCAATCTAATTTCTATAAAAATAGAATTATTTACTAGAAATAACCATAATTAATTATGGAAAGTTTAATTCCTTATATTTGAAAAAAAAATCATGAAGCATATTTTATTTTCTCTTAGTCTTGTTTTTTCTAGTTTATTTTCGGTTTCTCAAATAAACGTTCTTTGGGATGATGATCCCGGAGTAATTTATAATGGTCAAACAATAAATATTATTAAAGATTATGCAGGTTTTGATGTTTATATGCACTGTCAAAACACCGGCTCTACAGCACAAGATATTAAGTTTAGAAGGGTTGTTCTTAGCACAAATGACACACTTTTTAATGATCAGTTTTGTGATAATAATTTATGCTATTCTTGTTTTGGTAGTGACTGGACTACTCCTGCCTCTAATCCTGTTCAGCCTGGTGACTCATGTTTAATGAAGGGGACCTTTTACTTTTATGATGGCGGAACTGTGCTTATCAGGTACTATATTTTAGATATTAATGATAATCCTTTAGATTCAATAGATGTAAACATTGTAAACACAGTAGATTTATCCGAAATAAAAGATGAAAGTGTTTTAGCTTATCCTAATCCTACTACTGATTTTTTGAATATTGAGATTTCGAATGTCTCTAACAATAACTTACTTTTTCTATATGACATTTCTGGTAAAAAAGTATTTTCTGCCAAGCTAAATTCATCTATGAATAATGTTGATTTAAGACATTTAAAGTCTGGAATATATTCCTATCAAATTTCCAATGGAAATCAACTTTTGAAAAGTGATAAATTGATTCTAAAATAATAATTTCTATATTTTTCAATTTTGCTAGAATATAAAACCATGTTCTTAAGGCTATTTTTCTAATTGTATTTACAAACTATCTTTTTCATTAACAACAATTTGTTATACAATTAGTAAGTATTTGTGTATCGTATTGTTTACAGTTGTTTAAATTAGCTAACAATACTGGACTTATGTCAGAAAAACAATTGAAAAAAGATGCTCTTGATTACCATAGTTCTGGGAGAAAGGGCAAAATTGAAGTGGTTCCAACTAAACCATATTCTTCCCAGAGGG
>CAYREL010000019.1:3305-9490 GCA_964423275.1 uncultured Flavobacteriales bacterium
GAGACTTATCGTTGGCATACTCTCCTGGAGTCGCAGAACCATGTCTAGCAATTCATAAAGACCAAGATAAAGTATATAAGTACACCGCAAAAGGAAATTTGGTTGCTGTAATTTCTAATGGAACTGCTGTTTTAGGGCTGGGAGATATTGGAGCAGAAGCTTCAAAACCAGTAATGGAAGGAAAAGGATTACTTTTTAAAATATTTGCTGATATTGATGTATTTGATATTGAAATTAACGAAACAAATATTGATAAATTTATAGACACTGTCAAAGCAATTTCCCCAACATTTGGAGGAATTAATTTAGAAGATATAAAGGCACCAGAAGCTTTTAAGATTGAAGAGCGCTTGAAAAAAGAATTAGATATTCCCGTGATGCATGACGATCAACATGGGACAGCAATTATTTCCTCAGCAGCACTGTTAAATGCTCTAGAAATTGCAAATAAAAAAATTGAAAAAGTGAAGGTTGTGGTAAGTGGAGCAGGCGCTTCTGCTCAGTCCTGTGTTAAGCTGTATCTTTCTCTAGGAGTTAACAAAGAAAATATTTTCATGTTTGATTCCAAGGGGTTAATTCACTCTAAAAGAAAAGATTTAGATGAAAATAAAAAGTTATTTGTACAGAAAAGCCAAGATATTTCCTTGGAAAAAGCATTTGTAAATGCAGATGTTTTTTTAGGCTTGTCTAAAGGTGGAATTGTTCAACCACATATGATAAAGAGTATGGCAAAAAACCCAATAGTTTTTGCCTTAGCAAATCCCGATCCGGAAATTGAATACGATCTTGCTTTAGAAACAAGAGACGATGTAATAATGGCTACCGGAAGATCCGATCACCCAAATCAAGTAAATAACGTACTTGGTTTCCCATATATTTTTCGAGGAGCTTTAGATGTTAGAGCTACAAAGATTAATGAGGAAATGAAACTCGCAGCAGTTAATGCAATTGCAAAGTTGGCTAAGGAGCCAGTCCCCGATGAGGTTAATGAAGCTTATGACGCTAAAATTATTGCATTTGGACGCACACAAATTATTCCAAAACCTCTAGACCCAAGATTAATTTACTGGGTTGCTCCTGCAGTAGCCAAGGCCGCTATAGAATCTGGAGTTGCTAAAGAGCCAATTAAGGATTGGAAAAAATATGAGTTAGAACTAATGCAACGTTTAGGACTGGATAACAAATTCATTAGAAATTTAACTTCTAAAGCTAAAATAAGTCCTAAAAAAGTAGTTTTTGCAGAAGCTGACCACTACAAAATTTTAAAAGCTGCGGCGATGGCTTTGGAAGAGGGGATTGCAATTCCGATTTTACTTGGAAAGAAACAAAAAATTCAAAAAATAATTGATGAATACAACTTAGACTTATCTAATTGTGAAATTATTGATCCAAGAAATGAAAGCGAATTAAAACATAGAGAAATATTTGCAGAAATTTTACATAAAAAGAGAAAACGAAGAGGACTGACTTTTTATGAAGCAAAAAAATTAATGAGGGAAAGGAATTATTTTGCTGCTGCTATGGTAGAAACTGGGATGGCAGACGTAATGATTTCTGGACTAACAAGAAGCTATAAAGATTCAATTCGCCCTGCTTTAAGAGTCATTGGTGTAGAAAAAGGACTTAATAAAATAGCAGGAATGTATATTTTAATAAGTAAAGATGGACCAATGTTTTTTGCAGATACTACGGTCAATATTGACCCAACAGTAGAAGAGATTGTGGATATTACTATTTTGGTAGCTAGAACTGTAAAACAATATAAAATAAATCCTAAAATTGCTATGTTGAGTTACTCAAATTTTGGTTCTAATGAAGGGCCAGATGCAATTAAAATGAGAGAAGCAACTAAAATTTTGCATGAGAAGCATCCTGGGCTAGTTGTAGATGGAGAATTGCAAGCGAACTTTGCAGTTAACAACGAGTTGATTAATGATTTTTTCCCTTTTTCTTTACTGTCAGATCAGAGTGCCAATACTTTAATTTTTCCAAATTTAAGTGCGGGTAATATTGCTTATAAGTTGGTTAAAGAAATGGGCGATAGAGAAGCCATTGGACCTGTATTACTTGGCATGAAAAAACCAGTTCATGTTCTTCAAATAGGGTCTTCAGTAAGAGAGATATTAAATATGATTACTCTAGGAGTAGTGGATGTACAAAACCGTAAATAATTATGATAGCACATATAGAAGGAATTTTAGAATCTAAAACACCGACTCATGTAGTAATTGATGTAAATGGGGTTGGTTACTCACTTAGTATTTCCTTGAACACCTATGATTCACTTCCATCAAAGGGTAAATTAAGGTTATTTAGTCATTTAATTGTAAGAGAAGATGCACATATTTTATTTGGATTTTCAGAAGATGAAGAGAGAATGATGTTTAGAGAACTAATCAATGTTTCTGGAGTTGGTGCAAGTACTGCTTTAATGGTATTGTCGTCAATGAAACCAGCTGAAGTTGCTCAAGCAGTAGATCAAAGCGATGTAAATGCTTTTAAAAGTGTAAAGGGCATTGGTCTAAAGTCTGCGCAAAGAATAATTGTAGATCTTAAAGGGAAGCTTGATAAAATAGAATCCAACAGCGATTTTTTATCTCCTCAAGGCAATACCTATAAAAATGAAGCGTTATCTGCATTGGTGGTTTTGGGTATAGATAAGAAAAAAGCTTCTAATTCAATTGATGAGATATTAAAAAACAATGATGTTTCCTCTGTTGAAGAGCTTATTAAAATGACACTTAAAGCTGTTTAAAAAGACACATTGTTAAATATTTTTTTTAAAAGTAAAGCAGTTTTATTAATTGTTTTGGTCGTTCTAATAGGATTAAAGATCGAAGCCAAACAATATCCTTATGCTCCTGTTATAGCACTAGATTCACCGGAAATAGATTTAATTTTTCCAATTAACGACCCTTTAGACCCCACCAACTTTTCACTAGGATTAATAGATTTCCAACTCCCTTTAAATATTCAAAACAACGTTCAGTACAATCCTCTTACTGGTCAATATATATTTAATTCTTTACTTGGGGATTCTCTTAATTTTAGACCATCAAGTGAAGTTTCGTTAAACGATTATTTAAAGATGCAACACGAAAAGTCCATGACTGATTTTTGGAAAAAGAATTTGGACGAGATGTCAGACTATAAATATAAAACTGTAGAAGATGAGATTAAAATTAATGAACCACCAGCTAAGAAGATTTTTGGAAGTGACTTTGTTGAAATTAGGCCTCAAGGCTCTGCAGAGTTAAGTTTTGGACTTAATACTTCACGAACGGATAATCCTGTACTTCCAGAAAGAAATAGAAAGATGACAGTTTTCAATTTTGACCAAAAAATACAAATGAATCTTACAGGAAAAATTGGTGATTTAATGGATTTAGGATTTAATTATAATACAGAAGCTACTTTTGATTTTGACAACCAATTGAATTTAGATTATTCAGGAAAAGAAGACGATATTTTACAAAAATTAGAAGCTGGTAATGTTACTCTTCCATTAAATAGCACATTGATTTCAGGTAGTCAAAGTTTGTTTGGAATTAAATCAGAATTGAAATTTGGAAAACTCACTGCTACCACAGTATTGTCTCAGCAAAAAGGACAGAAAAAAGAAATTGAAGTTTCTGGAGGAGCTCAACTCAATGAATTTGAGATAAATGCAGACAATTACGAAGAAAACCGTCATTTTTTTCTAAGTTTTTACTACAGAGATACCTACGACCAGTCAATGAGAACTCTTCCTTTGATTACATCTGGTGTTCAAATTCAACGAATTGAAGTTTGGGTTACAAATAGAAATAACTCAGTTCAAAACACAAGAAATATTTTGTGTTTTACAGATTTAGGGGAACCAAATGCTAATAATCTAGAAAATCAATTATGGAACTCAGGACCCTTTACAGTTCCTGATAATGGCCACAATGCTCTTTACAATAATATAAGCTCCAACTCAAATGTCAGAAATTATGTAAATGCTAGCAACGAACTTTCAGGGCCAAGTTACAATATGGAACAAGGAATAGAATTTGAAAAGGTTGAAAACGCGAGAATGCTTTCTCCAAATGAGTTTACTTACAATTCAGTTTTGGGATTTATTTCTTTAAATCAGTCCTTGAACAACGATCAAGTTTTAGGGGTCTCTTACCAATATACCTACGCTGGAAAAACTTACCAAGTTGGAGAACTTTCTACAGATGGAGTAGCAGGACAAAATGCTTTATTTTTAAAATTGCTAAAATCCACCGTTAGAAACCCAAAGAAAAAGCTTTGGGACTTAATGATGAAAAATGTCTATTCTCTTGGTGCATATCAAGTTGATCCAAATAATTTTAGATTAGATATATGGTATAATAACCCTCTAACATCAATTGATATTAATTATATTCCTAAAACTGGTGTAGATGATAAACTTTTAATTCAACTATTAGATCTGGATAGATTGAATCAACAGCAACAAATGTACCAAGATGGTTTATTTGATTTTGTCCCAATAACTGCCAATCAAGGTAAAATCCCCAACGGAGGAACTATAAATCCTAGAAACGGGAGGTTGTATTTTACTACCGTAGAACCCTTCGGAAAAACATTAAAACAAAAAATGCTAAATGAGGGAATTTCATCTACTATAATAGATAAAGTAGCTTTTACCCAATTATACGATAGTACCAAAACTGCTGCACAGCAATTGCCAGAAATCAATAGGTTTAAAATAAAAGGAAGTTACCAGTCTTCGGTTAGTTCTGAAATATCTTTAAATGCAATGAATATCCCTCAAGGATCGGTCGTAGTTACTGCAGGTGGTCAAATTTTAATTGAGGGATCTCAATATATGGTAGATTATAATTTAGGAAGGGTAAAGATTTTAGACGATGGAATATTAAGTTCTGGTACACCAATTAAGATTTCTTTAGAGAGCAATTCATTATTTAGTGTTCAAATGAAAACACTTCTTGGGACTCATTTAGACTATAAAATAAATAAGGATGCCAATATTGGAGCAACAATTCTCAAATTAAAAGAAAGGCCTTTAACTCCAAAAGTTAACGCTGGAGACGAACCAATTTCAAATACTATGCTTGGACTGGATGGAGGCTTTAGAAAGGAAGTTCCCGCCTTGACTAAATTGGTGGATATGCTTCCATTTATTGAGACCAAGAAAAAATCTATGGTTAATTTTTCTGGAGAATTAGCTGCTTTAATACCAGGACATAACAAGGCTATTGACATTACCGAAGAAAATGGATCTTCTTATATAGATGATTTTGAGGGAAGTCAAAGCGCAATAGACATTAGAACTATAAATAATTGGGTTTTAGCCTCTGTTCCTCAGGGACAACCAGATCTGTTTCCTGAAGCATCTTTATACAACGACATTAATTATGGAAAAAATAGAGCAAAGTTTTCTTGGTATGTAATTGATCCTTTGTTTCACAGTAGAACATCTTCATTAACCCCAAGCCATATAAAAGGTTCTGCTTTTCAAGACAACCACTTAATGAGACAAGTACTTGTTGACGAGGTTTTCCCAAATAAACAATTAGGTACTGGGCAGTTAACCAATATTCCAGTTTTTGATATTTCTTTCTATCCTAGAGAAAGAGGGCCCTATAATTTTGATGTTGAATCTAATAATTACTCGTCTGGAATTGATCCTTCTAGCGGCGAATTGAATGATCCAGAAACTAGATGGGGAGGAATCATGAGAACATTAACAACCAATGATTTTGAAGCTGCAAATATTGAATTTATTCAGTTTTGGGTAATGGACCCATTTAATGAAGATTCAGAGAATAGCTCGGGAGGTGAGTTTTATTTTAATCTTGGGAATGTTTCAGAAGATTTATTAAGAGATGGAAGAAAGTCATTTGAAAACGGCCTGCCACCAGACGGAGATTACGATACCTATTCCAGCGAATTGGAATACACCTCTTGGGGTGTTGTTCCAAATACCCAAGTAGTTGTAAACGCATTTGATAATAATTTATCTTCTAGACAATTTCAAGATATTGGGTTTGATGGATTATCCGACAATCAGGAATTGTCATATTTCAATAATTATGTTGCCAAAATCCAAAATCATATTTCCGATCAAAATGTTCTATCTAACTTTTTAAATGATCCCTCTGCAGATAATTTCAACTATTATCGAGATGACGATTATGACCAAGAAGAATTAA
>CAYREL010000020.1:0-9418 GCA_964423275.1 uncultured Flavobacteriales bacterium
TAAAGATGGAGATGGAACACCAAGGTTTAACCCGTTTTTTGTCCCTAAAATGATTGTAGATATCGCAGCAGGTCATATATCAATTAAATATGGACTTCGCGGTCCAAATTATGTGACAGTTTCTGCATGCGCCTCCTCAACCAATGCTATTATCGATGCACTGATGCTAATTCAACTAGGTAAATCGGATTTTATAGTCACAGGAGGTTCTGAAGCAGGTGTTAATATATCTGGGATAGGTGGTTTTAATGCATTAAAAGCTCTTTCAACCCGAAACGATGATCCAGCTACAGCTTCAAGACCTTTTGACGCAACAAGAGATGGATTTGTCCTTGGGGAAGGATCGGGATGTTTAATTCTTGAAGAATTAGAACATGCCAAAAAAAGAGGTGCGAAGATTTATGCTGAAGTTGCTGGTGGTGGATTAACTGCTGACGCGCACCATATTACTGCCCCTCATCCTGAAGGAAGGGGAGCAATTAGTGTAATGAAATTGTCTTTAGAAGATGCGGGAATGAATCCAGAAGATATAGATTACGTTAATGTCCATGGTACATCTACACCTTTAGGAGATATATCAGAAACTTTAGCTATTAAAGAAGTATTTGGTGAGCATGCCTATAAATTAAATATAAGCAGTACAAAATCTATGACAGGTCACTTGTTAGGTGCTGCTGGTGCTATAGAAGCTATAGCCTGTGTTAAATCTATTCAGGACAATGTAATTCCGCCAACTATTAACTTCAAGCACAAAGACGAAAATATTGACTATAAGCTTAACTTAACTTTAAATAAGGCTCAAAAAAGAGAGGTAAAAGCAGCATTAAGCAACACATTTGGTTTTGGGGGACATAACACCTCAATTATTGTTAAAGAATACAATGATTAGTTTTTTTTTTAAAAAAAAGACTTTACCGCTACTTAACGAAGATTTATTATTTTTTTTAAAAAAAAAATTTGGAGTTCGTCCAGTCAATCAACAACTATATTTAGAGGCTATCACCCACAGTTCTTATAAAAACATTGAAAATAGCCAATATGACAATGAAAGGCTAGAGTTTTTAGGTGACGCATTTATCTCTTTGGCCGTTGCTAATTACTTATTTAAAGTTTATCCAGAAAGAAATGAGGGCTATTTAACTCAAATAAGAGCCAAGATTGTAAGTAGAGAAAGTCTAAATAAAATTGGTGAAGATATTGGCTTACAAAATTTTATTTTATATCAAAAAAGTAGTAATAATTATAAGTCATTGGTTGGAAATACATTTGAGGCACTCTATGGGGCGATTTTAATTGATTTAGGGTTGGAAAAAGCCCAAAAAAGTATCGAAGATTTTATTTTAAAAAGTCAAATAAATATTAATCAAATAATAGTAGAGAATAGAGATTACAAAAGTGAATTATTAATACTCTTTCAGAAAAAAAGAACTGCAATTATTTTTAAGACGCTTAAAACAGACCAGGTTCAGCAAGAAGTTAAATTTAGCTCGGAAGTATTCTCTAACGGAAAAAGTATTGGAAAGGGGATCGGAACTTCCAAAAAAGCAGCGGAACAAGATGCATGTAGAGTAGTTCTTAGCGCGACTTAGTCATTTTTAAAAATCCTATTTCCTTGGCGTCTAAAAACCTCCATTGACCTCTTTGCAAATCATTTTTTTTAATTCCAGCGAATTCTATCCTATCTAAATGAAGAAGTGTTTTTTCAAAATACTCCATAGTTCTCCTTATCACCCTATTTTTTCCAGAATGCAAAGTGACTATTAACTGTGTTCTATCTGTTTGTTGACGACCATATTTCACTTCATCGTACTTCACTTCCCCATCATCAAGATTAATTCCTTTAACCATCTCCTTTAGAGAGTCTGGGTGAATACTGTTTTCCAATTGAATTACATATTTCTTTTTAATTCCAAAACTAGGATGGGTCAAACGCTTGGTGAGTTCACCATCATTTGTAAGTAATAATAGTCCTGTAGTATCTCTATCTAATCTTCCTACAGGGTAAACTCTCTGGTCACATGCCCCTTCAATGATATCCATTACGGTTTTTCTATCATGGGTGTCTTTTACCGTGGTAATACAATTTTTAGGTTTATTGATTAAAATATATTGGTGTTTTTCAGCCTTTAGAATTTTACCATTATAAACTACCTCGTCTTGTTCAGTTACTTTTGTTCCTAAAGTTGTAACTACTTTATTATTGATTTTAATTTTGCCTTCAGCAATTAAAACGTCGGCTTCTCTTCTTGAGCAAACTCCGGAGTTTGAAATGTATTTATTTAGTCTAATCAATGGTTGGGGTGAAAATTTCTTTAAAGTGAGTGAATTTAAATGATTTTAAATCTTTTTCAACATATATTAAGTCGAATCTAATATTTAAATCAATTTTATTTTTATTTATGTAATAATCAGCAGCAAAAATTATTCTCTTTTGTTGGGCAAATGAAATTAGATTTTCTTGAGATATAATGGAACTGGTTCTTGTCTTTACTTCAATAAATACCAATTCTTTATTCTTGGATGCTATTATATCAATTTCACACTTTTGATGCCTCCAATTGGTCTCGATGATTTGGTAATTTTTTTCTATTAAATAGTAGAGTGCTTTTTCCTCTCCAAATTTACCTGTTTTTTGACGATTACCAGACAATTATTAAGTTTATTTATTGTTTTAATTATTAAGTTAATTATTTTAAATTTGAAATCTAATTAAAAATAAAATGAAAAAAATTCTTCTTCTTTCTGCAATCTTTTGCTTTAGCTTTATTTCTGGACAAATTAAATCCCCTCAACCAAGTCCAACTGCTACAATTACACAAAAAGTTGGAGTATCTAATATTTCTGTTGAGTACTCAAGACCTGGAGCTAAAGAAAGAGAAATATTTGGTGGCCTAGTCAGCTATGGGAAAATGTGGAGAACGGGAGCCAACAAGGCAACTAAAATAACCTTTAATGAAGATTGTGTTTTTGGTGGTGCTAAGATTAAAGAGGGAAGTTATTCTTTATTCACCATCCCTGGTGAGAAAGAATGGACAGTTGTATTAAATAAAAATACTGAGCTCTGGGGAGTTGGAGATTACGACGAAAAAAATCAAGTTTGTAGTATTGTTGCTAAAGCCATTGAAACCAAAGATTTTACAGAATCATTTACTATTGATTTCGGAACATTCCAATCTTTTAGTACAATAATGTCTTTAAAATGGGCAAATACCAAAATAGATATTAAGATAGAATCTTTAGCAGCAAAAAAATTAGAAAAACAATACTTAGAGTTATTGACAAAAGGGCCTTCAGCAAACGATTTCTACAATGGTGCTAAATTTTTTGCAGATAACACATCTGAATATGAAATGGCCTTAGACTGGATAAATACTGCAATTGAAAAAAGACCTGATGCATTTTGGATGCAGTTTCACAAGGCTAGAATACTTAAAAAGATGGGGAATAATAAAGAATCTATTTCAGTAGCAGAAGAGTTGATTGCCTTAGCCAAGGAGAAAAAAGACGATTATGGATACATTAAAAGAAGTGAGAATTTAATAAAAAGTATTAAATCTAAATAGCTTTTTGTAGATTGATTATTTTCTGAGCTAGAGTTGAAAATAGAATTACTAGCAGACACCCAACTACATTATACCACAAATAGCCCATTTGAAGCCAATTTGGTGCAAGTTGGTAATGGTTTAGGAAATGAATGGAAACCACCATTATTTCTCCAGCAATTGCACAATAAAAAACAGCATTAGATTTTACATTTTTAAAATAAAAAGCCACTACAAAAATCCCTAAAATTGTTCCGTAGAAAAGCGAACCAAGAAGATTAACCGCTTGAATAAGGTTTTCAAATAGCGAAGCAGTAGTAGCAAATAAAATTGCCAATATTCCCCAAAGAAGTGTGAAATATTTAGACGACATTAAATAATGGCGATCTCTTTCTTTTTTCTTAATAGACCTTTTGTAAATGTCTATGGTGGTAGTGGACGCAAGGGCATTTAATTCTGATGCTGTAGAAGACATAGCTGCGCAAAACATTACTGCAAATAAAAGTCCAATTATTCCTCTTGGGAGATAGTCAATTACGTAGGACATAAAGATATAATCTTTGTCATTTGTCTCTGCAGAGGGATTATTTTTTATCACTATGGTTTTCACATTACTGTTAATTTCGTGCATTTTGCTTTCTATGGTTAAAATACTTTTTTTTAACTCTTGGACTCTTACCCTTTCTTCATTCTTTTGAGCATTTAGAAGGCTGTAAATATCCACTGTCTTTTTATCATGTAAAACTTTAAATTCATTCTCTAAATTGTTTACTTCTTCAGAGTAATTAGAGCTTTTTATATTGTTAAGTTCTACCTTGTTAAAAAATATTGGAGGAGTATTAAATTGATAAAAAACAAAAACCATAACTCCAATAAATAATATGATGAGTTGCATGGGGATCTTAAGAAGTCCATTCATAATTAGTCCCAATCTGCTTTGGGCTAATGATTTTCCTGTTAAGTATCTTTGTACTTGTGATTGATCTGTTCCAAAATAGGAAAGGAATAGAAACAAAGCTGCTGTTGTCCCAGTCCAAAAATTATATCTGTCTTCCAAGTCAAAATCAAAATTAACTAGATTAAGTTTTCCCATTTTCCCAGCCACATTTACCGCATCCAAAAAGCTAATATTATTTGGCAACATATTTATTACTAAAATTCCAGCGAGAATCATTCCCCCCATCATTACTGCCATCTGTTGCTTCTGGGTTTGTGTAACTGCTTTAGTCCCTCCTAAAACTGTATATAGAATTACCAACAAACCAATAAAAATATTGGTTAATGTTAGATTCCAATTCAATAAAGTAGATAGAATTATAGAGGGAGCATAAATAGTAATTCCTGCGGCCAATCCCCTTTGAATTAAAAATAAAAAGGCAGCTAAGGTTCTGGTCTTTAAATCAAATCTAGTCTCCAAATATTCATAGGCAGTGTATACTTTTAATTTATAGAATATGGGTAAAAAGGTAACTGAAAGAATAATCATGGCTATAGGTAGTCCAAAGTAGAACTGAATAAACCTCATCCCGTCAGTATAAGCTTGACCAGGTGTAGATAAAAAAGTAATTGCACTGGCTTGAGTAGCCATTATAGAAATTCCTATTCCCCACCATTTAGCATCGTTATTTCCTTTTAAATAACTTTGTAAATCTTTAGCACCACGGGTTTTCCAGATGCCGTAAGTTACTATAGAAGCTAAGGTGAAAATTAGTACAAACCAATCTAATTTACTCATGAAAAATACTGTGTTAACCAGCTAAGAACTAAAACAAATAGTAGTAAAACTAGAAGAAGAAGAATATACCAATGATTCCAAGATTTAAAAACTGGAGGTTTTTCGGATTCAATCATTATTTAAACTAATTATATTAACTAATAATTTATATGCTCCGCTAACTCCAGCAGGAAGTTGTCGAAAGAAAGAAATTCCTGTATAGGTATAATAGCCTTTACCATATTTAGCTATAAGTAACGACCCTTTTTTTGGCTTCTCATTAAAATCGTTCCAAGAAAATATTGGTTGATACTGCTTACTCCAAATATTTGGAAAATACAATCCTCTTTCTTGAACCCAGTTATTAAAATCGTCTTTAGTTAACTTGTTTGGGAAATTCATTACAGGGTGAGAATTATTTAAAAATGTTACTTGTGCGTCTTCTTGAGTTACTCTATCTCTGGAAATTTGAAGAGGATAAGGGTAAAAATCTTTGGTCTTCAGCCTGTAGCTGGTATTGTATTGAACTACTAGATTCCCTCCTTCGTTAACGTATTTAAGAAGTAGATTAGAGATATAAGGTGCTTTTTCTTCAACATTAAAAAATCTCACCCCCGTGATAACTACATCGTAATTTTTTAAATCCTTTAGAGTTAGGTCCTTGGTACTAATTTGATTTATGTCGTATTTCAAGATTTTTAAATGTTGATCTACTAAATCTCCTGCTCCCATTAAATATCCAATTTTTTTAGGCACTGTATTTAGGTTTAAATGCACCAGTTGTAGTTCAGATTTTGGGAACCATCTTTGCTCAGTTATATGGTCATAGACAATTGTATTTATTGCATGAGCATCTGCTCCGTTAATTTGGACCTTTAAAGCTCCAGAATTAGCGTTTTTGTTGGGTGAAATTAAATATTCTAACACTAGCTCCTGATCTACTGTTTTTAAAGAATATTCAGCTGGTCCTATTACTTTCCATCCTTGGGGATGAATAATTTTAATATCCCCTTTTTGATTTGCAGAGTGAGCAGTTACAGTAACCAAGATTTTCTGAGCAGATTCATCAGAAAATATCATTACTTTTTGATCGATATTTGCTGTAACTTTTGGGCAAACTACCCAATTTTTATTTTGCTCTCCTTTTACTGGATCGTTCCATTTAAAGACTAATGGCCTTTTATATTCAATAGTGGCATCTCCAACTTCTATAGAAATTAAAAATTCTGCTGAGGGATTATTTTCAGCTTT
This sequence comes from uncultured Flavobacteriales bacterium, assembly GCA_964423275.1. GTDB lineage: Bacteria > Bacteroidota > Bacteroidia > Flavobacteriales_D > Parvicellaceae > MED-G20. Next base: position 6,508 of record CAYREL010000020.1, read on the forward strand.
ACCAATTAGCTCCAATGAGTCGACATTATAGGCTCCCAAAAAAGAAGGTTTTTCTAGCCAATATGGCTGGCTAATAGATAGTTTTGAAGGGACAATGGCTTTATTTTTTAGCACGTTTTTTTGATTTTCTTTCAATGATTTTGAAAGTTTTTTATGAAAATTGAGATCCTTACAAGAAATTGATTTCAATTTCATTTTGATATTAGATCTATTTATAATTTCTAAATTAAAAGTAACAGAATCTTCGTTTGATTTTTTAGAAGACAAGGTGGTCATTTCTATATATAAACCTGAACATTGTAATATTAAATTCTCTACTTCTTTCATTTTAATTTTCTTCCAATATTCATCTTCTAGTTGTGAAATAGCAGTCCTTAGCTTTAAAAGTCTTGGAATTGACTGCGAAGGGGCGCTTACAGAAAAATTTCTAATGATTTCACTAGTCAAGGATTTTATTGCTGCACTTTTTAAAGTCCTGTCCCAAGAAAAATCCAATGATTCAAATAGTTCGTTACTTGCGGTATCCCCTTTTAAATATTCAAAAAACTCTAGATAATCTCCTCTTTTACCAGTACTGCCAAAGCCTTGGGTCTTATGCATAGACCTACTTAAAGCAGCCAATTCATTATAAGAAGTTCCTAACAAATGGTTATATCCTCCTATATCTAAGGAAACAACTCCTGGCTCACTATCTGAAATATTACTATTCCACCATCTTCCAGTATTTACCACCACTCTTTTAGGTTGCCAAATACTTACATGCTTTAATTGCTCTTTAAAGGCTAAGGAATCTGCTGCCAAATCAAAAGCTTCCATAGCCAATAGCGCAGAAGAAGTATGGTGGCCATGGCCCCCTTTTCCATCAATAGGAAAACGACAAACTATCACGTCTGGACGAAAATTTCGTATTACCCATACCACATCGGAAAGAATCTTTTCCTTGTCCCATATTTTCAACGTCTCTTCTGGTGTTTTAGAATAACCAAAATCATTGGCTCTTGTGAAAAATTGTTGTCCTCCATCTACCCTTCTTGCAGATAATAATTCTTGAGTTCTTATAATTCCTAACTCTTCCCTAATCTCTGTTCCTATTAAGTTTTGTCCTCCATCTCCTCTAGTAAGAGACAAATAACCTGTATTTAAAAGCTTTTCGTTTGCACAATAACTAATAAATCTTGTGTTTTCGTCGTCTGGGTGTGCTGCTAGATAAAGAACATTTCCTAGAACATTTAATTTTTTAATTTGATGGTATATTTCAGATCCGCTTAATTGTTGAGCAGCCAAAGAAAAAAACAGCAGATTGAAAAAAAATGGAAGGACAAATAATCTAAATATATGCATGCTATTCTAGTTATAAATTATAGTTTATTTGGACAAAGAATATGCTATTCCTACTACCATCATATCAAATAAACATCCTACTTCTTTAGAAAATATTTTGCCGTTTGAAATATGGTTATATCCAATTGAAAGATAGGTCTTAGAATTTATATAAGAGCAAAAATGCCAAAAATGATGAAAATTAAGTCCGCTTTGAAGACCGTCGTTTTTCTGAGAATTTGATTCTACCCAAACTACTGCTATTTGAGATTTTAAAAATGTTTTTTGTGCAATTTTAAAAGACAACTCTTGGCCCATTCCCAAAGCATTGCCCCCCTTCTCTGTCAAATGGAAAACAGCTACCGGACTAGCGGTAAATAGTCTGTCAAAAAAATTTGAGGCCGATTTAGATTGGCTGAAATTTTCAGGTTTATCTAAAGATCTTTTAAAAGGAAAATAAACTTGGGCAAAAATTGAAAAATTTCTAAAACTATTTTCTCTTTCAGAAGCTCCCGAGAGTCTAGATTTATAAACTCCAGAATTTAAACTCATTTTAAAAGGGGTTTTCTCTAGCTCAAATTCAACTTTTTCCACCTGTGAAAAGTTTCTTTGAGAAAAAAATATTGTGAAAATTAAAGTTAATATTAAAGGTTTCATATTGGGCTTAGTTAACATTGTAATAAAGTAGATTTAGAGTTTACTTTTAGGTTTATCGGTAGTCCAAATGGTAAAGTTAAATTTTCATTTTCATGTCCTGATGGAAAATTAAAAGCTACAGGAAAATCGAATTCATTTAGTTTTTGTAATACCATTTCCTCAATATCCATTCCAAATGCTGTAGAATTGTCTTTGGTGTTGGTGAAATATCCTACAATGAGCCCCTTTATTTGGTGAAATACACCGGCAAATTTAAACTGCCACAGCATTCTGTCAATTTTGTATAAATATTCATCTATATCTTCAATAAATAAAATTTTATTTTCAAAGTCTGGCTGATAATTGGTTCCTAAGTTTGCACACAAAATAGATAGATTTCCTCCAACTATAGCGCCCTTAACCTCACCATGTATGTTTTTAGAGGAAGAATTTATTTTATAGTTTATTTCTTGTTTAAATAAAAACTCCTTTAAAGATTCTAAAGATTGGGGAGTATTTAACCCAATATTTATTGGCATTGTAGCATGAATAGAGGCTGTATTTAAAATAATATTGGAGAAACAATGAATATTGGTAATATCTGAAAACCCTATTATCCATTTGGGATTTTTCAAAAAAGGCGCTGGATTTAATCCTTCTAAAAGTTGAATAGAGCCGTATCCTCCCCTGAAACACCATATAGCCTTTGCGGTTGAATGATTTAAAGCCCATTGTAAATCAAATACTCTTTTTTCTTTATCCCCTGCAAAAATACCATCGTCAGCTAAAATATTTTTGGAGCGCAATGGTTTTAATCCCCATTTTAACAATAAATTTTCGGTCATTATGAGCGATTCTAATTCCACTTTTCTAGCTGGAGCAATTAGAATAACCTCATCGTTAAGTTTTAATTTGGGGGGTAAATTCATTTCATTTAAATTCTTTAGGATAAAAA
>CAYREL010000021.1:0-9363 GCA_964423275.1 uncultured Flavobacteriales bacterium
ACTTATACAGTTGATGGGTATTACAGTGTGAATGTAAGGTTTGAAGATTTTAGTGGATGTGTAGATTCATTTGATTTTGATATTATTCCACACCCAGTTCCTAATCCTAGTTTTGTTCCAATACAATTAGATACATGTGTGCTGCCAATTAATTACAATTTCCAAAATAATTCACTTGGAGCATCTTCTTATAACTGGGATTTTGGCGATGGAAATAATTCAATAAATACTTTACCCGATAACTCCTATATAAGCTCTGGTAATTATACAATTAAATTGGTTACTTCGAACACCTATGGATGTAGTGATAGTATTACTAGTTCCATATTTGTTAAGCCTGTTACCAATGCACAGTTCAATGCTGTGCCGTTAGACACTTGTAAACTTCCAGCCAATTATAATTTGGTAAATAATTCTACAGGTTCAATAGCTTACATATGGGATTTTGGCGATGGCTCTACCTCCAATCTCCCAAATTTAAATCATAGTTACAGTACTGATGGCAATTATCAAATAAGTTTAATTTCTATGAACTCATTTGGTTGTTTTGATACTTCTTATGTAGATATAAATGTTTTACCTGTTCCAACTTTAGGATTTAATTATACCCAGCTAGATACTTGTTCTGTTCCTTCCAATTTTAGTTTTCAAAATACTAGTACTGGTGGAAACTCCTATTTGTGGGATTTTGGTGATGGTTTATTTTCCCCTGTTTATTCTCCATTTCATACATTTAATTCAGATGGAACTTACAATGTTAAAATTTCGGGTTCTAATATATTTGGTTGTTCGGATAGTTTAATTCAATCTGTAATTGTTAATCCAATTCCAGTCGCTCAATTTACTGCTGTACAGTTAGATACTTGTGTTATGCCAGCCAGTTTTTCTTTGGTTAATAGTTCTACAGGAGCAATTTTTAACTCTTGGGATTTAGGAAATGGGGCAAATTCAAATAATACAAACTTCAATTATTCTTACACATCTTCTGGATCTTACGATATATCTCTTTTAGTGATGAATCAATTTGGCTGTTTAGATAGTTTGACTAGCAGCGTAAATGTATCTCCAGTTCCTCAGGTTAGTTTTAATTATTCAAAGCTGGATTCTTGTATTCTTCCATCAAACTATGCATTTACAAATACTTCTTCAGGTGGTAATTCTTATTTGTGGTCTTTTGATACAATTGCTAATTCAATTCAAAATAGTCCAGTTTTCACCTTTAACAATGATGGAATTTATCAAGTATCTATTTTAGCAACTAATTCTTTGGGTTGTTCAGACTCTGCAATTGACTACATAAATGTTAGTCCAATTCCAATTGCTAATTTTATTCTTGATACAACTATAGGATGTGAACCTTTTAATGCCATATTCACCAATAATTCACAATATTCTAATTTTTATAATTGGGATTTTAACGATGGTAATACAGGATCATTTTTAAATGGTTCTCACGTTTTTCAAAACTTTGGAAACTACTCTGTAAAACTAGTTGTTGAAGATCTAAATGGTTGCAAAGATTCAATTTTTGAAGATGTAAATGTATATCCCACACCAGTATCAAATTATACTTACATAGCTACAGACCCTTGCTATCTGCCAATAAATGTTGATTTTAGCAATACTTCAACTGGTGGAAATAGTTTTCAATGGGATTTTGGAAATGGTCAATTAACTACTTTTACAAACCCTTCCACTATTTACGATTCTATTGGGATTTTTAATATTCAATTAATAACCGGAAATAGCTACAATTGTTTCGATACATTGAGTAACAATTTTGATGTTTTTTATAACCAAGTTCCTAATGCTCTGCTAAATTTTGATGAATCTATTTGTCTGAGAGATACCTCTTTTCTATATTCATCTTCTTTATTTGCAGATTCTTTAATTTGGGATTTAGGTAATGGAGTAAGACTTAACGGAGAATCAATTTCATTTGTTTTCGATTCTGTTGGTCAATACGACATCACCTTGTTTGCTTATAACTTATCCAGTGGGTGCTCTGACACTTCACAAGGCAACAATATTTTAGAGATACTTCCTTCACCAATTGCCGATTTTGAATTAAATCAGATTCAGAGTTTTGAACCCTTAAGTGGTTCTATAGAATTCATTAATAATACAATAGGTGCAGATACCTATTTATGGAATTTTGCCGATATTGACACATCTAACGAAGCTTTTCCAACTTATTATTACAGTTATGATTACGATGGGACTTACTATTATACACTTTATGCATTTAGTTCCAATCAGTGTGTAGATAGCTTGACAAAAGAATTATATATAGAATTTAAAAAGTCGTTGTATGTTCCAAATGCATTGTATCCAACAGCAAGTAATTATGAGGTTTCTAGATTTATCCCTAAAGGAACTGGGATGAAAAAGTATAAAGTTGAAATTTTTGATCTTTTTGGTAATGTTATTTGGGAAAGTACTGTTTTAGATGATGAGGGTCAACCAACTGAATCTTGGAATGGTCAATTTAACGGAGTTGATGTAGAGCCAGATGTTTATGTTTGGAAAATTGAAGCACAGTTTAAAGACGATAGTTTTTGGGATGGACAAAAACCAATTGAAGAAACTATATTGAGAAAAACAGGAACCCTAACTGTTATAAGATGATAAGAAAAATAATAAATATAATTTTAGTACTATTTATTACTGCAAATATTAAAGCTCAGGAACCTGTATTTAGTCAGTTTTATTTTAATCCACTTTATTTAAATCCTGCAATGTCTGGAATGGATAATAACTTTAGATTGTTTTTAAATAATAAAAACCAGTGGTCTAAAGTTCCTGGTCAGTTTAATACTACCTCTATTTCTTTTGATTCTTGGCAGAACCAATCCAATTCATCTCTATCTATGCTTTATTCATCCGGTGTAGAGGGTGAGGGTTATTTTAAAACTGATAGATTTCATTTTGGTGGAGCTTATAGACTTTTTGATGTATTTCCAAGCCCAATTGCTTGGCAGTTTGGTTTCCACTACCAAAACATCACCAAAAAAATAGATTGGTCAAGACTTGTTTTTAGCGATGAATTAGATCCTTTTTTAGGAAATGTATATAGTACCTCTTTTATAATTCCAAATAGCAATACTTTTAATTCTTCTAATCTTGCATTAGGTACAGTTTTAACTTATCATCTAAAGAGAGGAACCAAATCCAGAAGATTCCACTTACCAATAGATTTAGACCTCGAACTAGGATTAGCTGTTCACGAGTTTGTTCAAAGAGGAAATAGTTTTGTAAATGATGGTGTCTACACAAGTAAAAGAAGATATACTTTACACGGTTCTATGTTATGGCCATTTAGTAAAGGTAAAGTAAACGGAGGTGTTAAACATTCTGCGTTATTAGTTACTCAAGGAAACTTATCTACCTTACAAATAGGAATTATTGAAAGCTGGATTTATCCTTTGCATTTAGGGATTTATTACAGAAGGCAAATGACTTCAGTAATAAGCGATTTTGATAGGATAGAGGCACTATATTTTATATTTGGATACCAGAAGGTTTTTGAACAGTCCAATTTATCATTGACCATGTCTTACAGTAGAGATTTTACAGTTTCTGAACTTGGAGCTTATTCTGGAGGAACTAATGAAATATCTATAATTTTAGAAAGTATTGAGGGCGGTCTCTTTGAAGGTTTAATAAAATCTAAAAGACATTCCAAAAACAAGTACCGTTCTATTCCTTGTTACAGTAAATTTAACACTAGAAGAGGACTATAGTGCTAGAGAAACTTTCTCCTGTTTTTGAAATTTGAAATAGTAGAAAATAGTAATTAATTGAGAAATTAACAGATATAATACTACTGCGATTTTAGGCAAATATACTCCTTGAAATATATTTAAAGTTTCTTGAAAATAGAATACAATTATAAACCCAATAGAATTTTTAATAATTTCTATAATTAAGGAGAACCGTGATCGATCCATTAAGGAAGTGAAAGAACCAATAGAAAAAGTAAAAAATATTCCATAAAGTACTAGCATTTGGTATCCACTTAGTAACACAGCTACATTAAAATCATCACTTTCAATAAAGTTGATGAGATAAATTATATGAAATTGCATTGCAAGATGAATGGTTAATTGTAAACAGCTCCATATATTTAAAAAAATATCTTTTTTAGTTTGATATTTTTTATAATCATGAGGATTTGAAATAATATCTAACGGAAAAAGCTTTTCCACATCTTTGGGTCTCCATCCAGTAGGCATAAACCAAATCTTAAACTTATCCTTCCAGTTTCTAGCTCTTATAGCATCTTTGAAAAGCTGAATTAGATGCATAAAATTTATGTAAATCGGATTCCAAGTTCTTGCTGGTTTTAATACCCCATAAACTGGAGTTTCACTTTCTAGTTCTTTTTGAAATGTTCCAAACATAAAATCCCAGAATATAAATATGTTGGAATAATTTTTATCTATATAAATGGTATTAATTGCGTGGTGAACTCTGTGGTGTGATGGGGTAACAATTATTTTTTCTAAAAAACCCATATTTTTTATAAGTTTCGTATGGTACCAAAACTGTGCAAATAAATGTAAGGGGAGGAGTATGGTTATTACTTCTGGCGGTATTCCAATGATGGCCAACGGAATATATAAAAAGAAATAAATCTGGAATACAGATGAAATAGTTTGTCTAAGTGCACATGCTAGATTATATTCTTCGCTACTGTGGTGAATAATATGTCTATTCCAAAGTATATTAAATTCATGGTTCCATCTGTGTGTCCAATAATTGGCAAAATCTATTCCTAAAAATGCCAAAACATATACCCACCATGAAGAACTAATTTGAAATATTGCAAAATGTTCAAACATCCATTGATAGCTAATTATAACTACAGAAATATTTAAAATGCTTTTAATATTATTGGTCATTCCAGAGCTAATACTTGAAATAGTATCAGGTGTATTGTAGACTTTTTGCTTTAATATTTTTGAAGCAACCCATTCTATTAGCATAGTTGTCATGAAAAAAAACATGGCATATTTAACGGCAATAGTATAGTCAGACATTCTATAAATTTAGTGATTTCTTAATTAATTTCAAGTGGAATTTCCATAAGTAATATTTTAGAATTGGCTTTTGCCTCAAAATTAATTTGATCAATCTCCCATATTCCCATACCATCTCTTTTGGAAAGATGCTGATCGTTAATATTTACTTCTCCCTCAATAACAAAAAAGTAGACTCCGTTTCCTTTACTTTTTAAAACATATTCATCTTTAGATTTTTCAACGTATTCACCAATATGAAACCATGCGTTTTGATGTATCCAAACTCCTTGATCATTTTTGTTAGGGGATAATATTTGGTATAATTTATTTTTTTTAGCCATCGAACTAATTGCTATCTGATCGTATCTAGGAGTCACATTTTTTTTATTTGGGAATAACCATATTTGCAATAACTTACAATGGGAATCGCTATTGGCATTAAATTCACTGTGAGTGATCCCTGTTCCAGCACTCATAACTTGTATATCACCATTTTTAATAACAGTTCCATTTCCCATATTATCTTGGTGTTTTAAATCTCCTTCTAAAGGAATAGTGATAATTTCCATATTGTCATGAGGATGAGTACCAAATCCTCTTTCTGGAGCTATGCTATCGTCATTTAAAACTCTAATTACACCAAAATTCATTCTCTCAGGATTGTAATAATTAGCAAAGCTAAATGAGTGATTTGCTTTGAGCCATCCATGATTTGCATGGCCTCTTGTATTTGCTTTGTGAACAACACTATTCATAGTCTTTATTTCTTTATTTGGAAGGTGATTAAATCCTATTTGATTTTTTAGCTCATCATAAGTTGAGATTTTTTTTAGTGTATTAGCTTTCAATATCAGGGGAGATGAAAGGCCAATTGCACTTAAAACAGCTGATTTTTTAATAAAATCTTTTCTTTTCATAATTCGAAAATAAAATTTAATTATTCGAATTCAATTAATGTTTATTAATTTATGACTTTACTAACCAATTATTGGCTTTATTTTTTCTCCAATTAATTCAATTGATTTTAAAAGTTGTTTGTGGGATAATTCTGCATTGTCCATTTGAAATGTGAGTCTAGATATACCTCCTAAAGCTTCGCTGTGTCTTAATATTTTTTCTGCTATTTCTTCAGGATTTCCAATCATTAATGCCCCAGATGGACCATTTTGGGCTTTAAATCTTTTCAAAGTAACCGGTGGCCAACCTCTTTCTTTTCCAATTCTAGTGAAAGTTTTTGCATAACCAGGAAAATAATCTTCAACTGCTTGCTTAGAGTTTTCAGCTATATAACCTAGAGAATGCAATCCAACTTTTAACTTTTCTGGCGAATGTCCAGCCCTTCTTCCTGCTTCTCTATACATATCTACAAGTGGTTTGAATCTATGGGTTTCACCACCAATAACAGCTATCATTAATGGCATTCCTAAGGTACCTGCTCTTAAAAAAGATTGTGGAGTTCCCCCAACGCCAATCCAAATAGGTAATGGTGTTTGAAAAGGTCTAGGATAAATATATTGGTTAATTAAAGGTGGTCTAAAATCTCCTCTCCATGTTACTTTTTCATTTTTTTGTAATTCGATTAATAGATCTATCTTTTCTTCAAAAAGCTCGTCGTATTGCTCCATTTTGTATCCAAATAGTTCAAAAGCTTCCGTAAATGAACCTCTTCCTGCAATTATCTCCGCTCTACCATTAGAAACCAAATCTAAAGTTGCATAGTTTTGAAAAACTCTCACTGGATCTGCAGCACTTAAAACAGTAACTGCACTTGTTAAAATAATATTTTGAGTTTGAGCAGCAGCTGCGGATAAAATCACATGAGGAGCACTATCTAGAAATTCTTTTCTGTGGTGCTCACCAACACCAAAAACATCAAGTCCAACTTCATCAGATCTTTTTATTCTTTCCAATAGTTTTTGAATTGAAATTGCATTTTGAATTCCATTCAAATTTTCTACTGTTTCACTTGCAGCAAAGCTGTCTATTCCAATTTGCATTATATAAATCTAACCATTTGTATCTTAGAGGTGTGCCATATTTATAAGAATCGTTATTTATGTAATAATTCTATACTAACCATATAGAAATTTTTTGGATTATTAAAGTTTAATAAACTTGTATTCTGAACTTTTTATTTTTACAAAATATACACCATTTTTTAACTTTGAAATATCAATTTTTTGCATATCTCTGTAATTAGATATTTCAATTAATTTTTCACCTAACATATTGAAGATTAATAGCGAGTAATTCTCTTCACTATTTAATTCCAATTTTAAAAAGCTTTTAGTTGGGTTTGGAATTATTTTAAAATCTTCATGTACATTGAAGTTATTATCTTCCAAGTTTTGAATTCCTGAGTCATTAAATGCGTCCATTGCTATTGAAGGACTTCCGTCTATATCCCATGCTCCTTTAGAGTAGTTGGTGAAGTTGCCATGGGCAATAGGCTCCCAGTAAAAAACACCTAATCCGTTTGCTTGTCTTGTTTTTTCAATAATATAAGTTAAAAACTGGTAAGAAATATCGGGTCTGTTATTTGAAAAACCAACCTCAACTACCATCACATCTTTATTGTATCTAGACTGTAAATCAATCGTATTGTTACAAGCATCATCTACCAAAGAAATCCAATTGGATTCATCGGGATACAAAGACATACCAATAACATCAACTCTATTAGCTATTAATCCATTATTTAATAGACCGTCTATGTTCCATAAAAATAAACCATTGTCATCTCCATTTGCTAGATGTATAATAGTTTGAATATTGCTATCATAGTTTTTTACAGCACTAGTACCTGCATTTATGAATTTTGCATAATTACTAAATCCACCAGTTGAGGCTTTTCCAGTTGGCCAAAGCATTCCGTCATTTGTTTCGTTTCCAATTTGAACCCATTTTGGAACAATATTTTCATTTCCAAGAGCATTGAGAATATCTAATGTATGGTTGTAAACTGCTGTTTCAAGTTGAGAAACTGAAAGACCAACCCATGCTGCTGGTTTGGTTTGGTTAGAGGGGTCTGCCCACCAGTCGCTGTAGTGAATGCAAATCATAATATCTAAATTTTCTGCATCTGCCAATTTTGATTTATTTACCAAATCGTTTATATCACACCAACCATTTGCCCCTGAATTATTTGGATTCACCCATACACGTAATCTTATTGCATTTAATTCATAGTCTGTTAAAAGAGGCATTAGACCTCTAGTATTCCCATTATTATCCTTCCAAGAATATCCATCAGATTCCATTTCTGTCATCCAGCTTACATCGGCACCTTTTGAAATGGTATTTGTACTGTAACTAATTCCACTAGTATCTTGAATAATTAATGGATTTGTATTCCAGTAACCAGCCCATGCATTTTCTAACCAAGTTCCACTTTCATATAAAATTGCTTTTACTTGGTAATAATCACCTTGTGATAAATTACCAGAAAGTGTATTATAACTACTAATAAATAACTCAACAGAACTTTGAGTGTTATTTCCTACTTGTTGATTGATGAGAGTTTTTCCTGAGATAGAACTCTTGTAGTTATTGTTAGAATCTAAAATTTCTAATCCTACAAAGACATTGTTGCCAGTGGAGCCAGTTTCACTAGTATATTGAAAATTAATTACTACATTTCCGCCTGTAAATGGATTTATTTCCACAGGATTATTTATAAATGAGATTATTTCTATAGTCTGCGCTGTTACTCCAATTTTAAGAACTATGGAAATTAGAAAAAGCGTGATTTTATATAGTTTATTTATTTTTTTATCCATTAATTAAAAGTATTAATTTTTTAGTTTACCAGCAATATATCCAGTAGACCAAGCTGCTTGGAAATTATATCCACCAGTAATTGCATCAATATCCATTATCTCGCCAGCAAAATAAAGGTTCTTGATTTCTTTACTTTCCATAGTATTTAAATTTATACTGTTTAAACTTATTCCTCCGCACGTCACAAATTCCTCTTTAAAGGTGGTTTTACCCTTGATTTGATAAATGTCATTGCATAGGACTTCAGCCAATTTATTGATTCCTTTATTGCCTAACTCATGAAGTTTTTTTTCTAATGTTAATTCACTTTTTTCAACGATAAATTTCCATAATCTTTCTGGTAATTTAAATACTTTTAAATTTCTCAGGTTTTTTTTAGGATGAGTTTTCACCAATTGATGCATTAAGCCAGTTACCTTTTCATAATTAGTTTCGTTGATCCAATTTATTTGAATATTAAACAAGTAATTTTTCTCACTTAGAGTTCTTGCTCCAAATGAAGATGTTTTAAGAATAGCTGGTCCACTAAATCCCCAGTGAGTAATCAATAATGGTCCTT
>CAYREL010000022.1:0-9309 GCA_964423275.1 uncultured Flavobacteriales bacterium
TGTAGCATTTTTAAATTAGCAATATGGATTTTAAATCTAAATTATTAAACGATGCTGTGGAGCAAATGTCTAGTCTTCCTGGAATTGGAAAAAGGTCAGCATTAAGACTGGTACTTCATCTTTTAGACCAGAGTGAAAAAGAAGTAAAAGATTTCACCCAAGCTTTTCTGAGCTTAAAAGAGCATCTTAATTTCTGTAGTAAATGTTACCATATTACTGAACAAAAAATGTGTGAGATATGTAGAAACCCATCTAGATCTGAGGAACTAATTTGTGTTGTTCAGGACATTAGAGATCTTCTTGCCATCGAAAGCACTCAACAATTTTATGGTAAATACCACGTTCTTGGAGGAGTAATTTCCCCAATGGATGGAATAGGTCCAAATGATTTAAAAATTAATGAATTAAGAGAAAGAATTATTAAAGAGAATACAAAAGAAATTATTTTAGCTCTTCCTGCAACAATGGAAGGGGACACAACTAATTTTTATTTGTATAGAAAACTTCAAGAAACAAATGTAAATATTACACTAATCTCAAGAGGAATTGGGGTAGGCAATCAATTAGAATACATTGACGAACTAACTCTTGGTAAGTCATTGCTGGACCGATCTGTTTACAAAACAAATATTACAAACTAATAGATTTGGAGCTGTCGGTAATCATAGTAAATTATAATGTAAAACACTTTCTTGAGCAATGCTTAATTTCTGTTAAAAAAGCTTTAGTAGGAATTGAGGGAGAGATTATAGTGGTGGACAACAACTCTGTAGATGGTTCCTTAAATCTTATAAATAATAAGTTTAGTGAAATTGTCTTGATAGCCAACAAAAAAAATACTGGATTTTCTGTTGCAAATAACCAAGGAATAAAGATTGCAAAAGGGAGTAATATTTTATTATTAAATCCCGATACGGTTATTCAAGAAGACTCCTTAAGAAAATGTTTGGAGTTTTTTGACAAAAACAAGGATGCTGGTGCTTTAGGAGTTAAAATGTATGATGGAAATGGAAGGTTTCTTCCAGAATCTAAAAGAGGATTACCAACTCCTAGTGTTGCATTTTATAAGATTTTTGGTTTGTCTTCTTTATTTCCAAACTCTAAAACCTTTGGCAGATACCATCTTGGATATCTTTCACAAAATGAAAATCATAAAGTAGATGTTCTCTCTGGTGCCTTTATGATGATTAGAAAGAAAGTACTAGACGAAGTTGGCTTATTAGATGAAACATTTTTCATGTATGGAGAGGACATAGATTTGTCCTACAGAATTAAAGAAGGGGGATATGAAAATTACTATTTTTCAAATACAAATATTATACATTATAAAGGGGAAAGTACCAAGAAAAGCTCAGTCAATTATGTATTTGTTTTTTACAAGGCTATGGTGATTTTTGCAGAAAAACATTTCTCAAAGCAGCACGTTAAAACATTTTCTAAGCTAATAAATATTGCAATTTATTTAAGGGCAACAATTGCACTTGCAGAAAGAGTTATTAAAAGGTGGATTTTACCGATTATGGATTTTATTTTTTTTAATGGTTTTATTTTTGGGATTTCCTCGCTCTATCAAAACTATTCTGGAATATCTTTTCCCGAAGGAACAGTAAAATACATCATTCCAATATATGCTTTAATATGGACAATTTGTAATAGTTTGTTCGGCAACCAAAGACCCCCAGTTAAATATTCAAATCTTTTTAAAGGAAACTTAAGTGGTCTAATTATAATATTGTCACTCTATGCATTATTGCCAAAAAGCATTCAATTTTCAAGAGCAATTATTTTGGGTTCCTCCTTAACTTGTTTACTTACAAGTCTGTTTACTAGAACTACATTTAAGTTGTTAAAAGTTGGACTATTTAAAGGTTTTACAGATTTTCACAAAAATATAGCTCTGGTTGGATCACTTGAAGAAATTCAAAGAACTGAAAAACTTATGCTCCTTAATAGTGACAGTTCCAGAAATATTTTTAAAATTTCTTCAGATATAAAATCTCATAATCGAGAAAATTACCATGGAAACATTTCTCAACTTAACGAATTCATAAATATTAATAAAATAACAGAAGTTATTTTCTGTGCCAAAGATATTAGTGCACAAAATATTATATATTCCATGGCGGTGGTGAATTCAAAGAAGAATATTGATTTTAAAATAATTCCAGAAAAAACTCAGTTTATTATAGGAAGTCAATCTATTTACACCAATGACACATATTTCACTACAGAACTTAACCATATAAATAGTATAGAAAATATACGGAAAAAAAGAAATTTTGACATCTATACAGCTTTGATTTTAGTTATACTCTCTCCAATTTTTGGAATATTATTTAAAAACTATTTAAAAGCATTAAAAAACATTAAAGAGGTTTTGACAGGGAAAAAGACGTGGATAGGTTACGAAAATTCCTCCTTGAACAATAAACTTCCAAAAATTAAAACAGGTGTTTTTTCGATAGTAGATTTTGAAAAGAACATGCAAGAAGAAGTCATTAATAAAATTAATATCATTTATGCCAAAGATTATAACTTGGTAATTGATAGCAAGATATTTTTAAAAAATGTTTTTAAATTATACTAGAATTAGAATCTTATTTATTAATATCCTAAATAAAGTTATTTTTGCACTTTAAACTAAAAGAAAGACTTAAAATAGAATGGCAGAATTTAAAGTAGAATTACCTAAAATGGGAGAAAGTGTTGCGGAAGCAACCATCACTGCATGGTTAAAAGCTGTAGGAGATGTAATTGAAGAGGATGAACCAATTGTTGAAATTGCAACTGACAAAGTAGATTCTGAAGTTCCTGCCCCATGTTCTGGTATTTTAAAAAAAGTTTTATTTAATGAAGGAGATGTTGTTGAAGTAGGATCAGTTTTTGCAATAATTGATTCTGAAGCAAGTTCTGAGAGCCAAGACACACCACCCTTAGAACCAACTATTTCAAATGAAGAAATAGAAAATAAAGTGGAGCAAGAGGTATTAGAACCATTAACAAATACCACCAAAATTGAAATTCAAAACAACTTCAATAATTCAAGTAAATTTTATTCTCCATTAGTTAAAAGCATTGCATCCAAAGAAGGAATTTCTCTTGAGGAATTAGATACAATTAATGGTACAGGTTCTAATCAAAGAGTTACTAAAAAAGATATTTTAAATTATGTTAGCTCAGAAAAAAAATCAAGTTCAAACGAATCTATTGCCAAAGCTAGCCAACCAATAATTAATACGCCAAAAACTCTTCATACTATCAGTGGCCAAGATGAAATTATTGAAATGGATAGAATGAGGAAGCTTATCGCTGACCATATGGTTAACTCTGTTAATACTGCTCCTCATGTAACATCATTTGTAGAAGCAGATGTTACAAATCTTGTTCTTTGGAGAAACAAAACAAAAAAAGAATTTTTAAAGAAAGAAGGTGAAAAGTTAACTTTTACACCAATATTTATTGAAGCAATCGCCAAAGCACTTAGAGATTATCCATTAGTGAATTCTTCAATTGATGGGGACAATATTGTCATTAAAAGTAATATTAATATAGGAATGGCAACTGCTTTGCCATCTGGAAACTTAATAGTTCCGGTGATTAAAAATGCAGATCAACTAAATCTTGTTGGTTTGGCTAAAACTGTAAATGACTTGGCGAACAGAGCAAAATTAAGTCAATTAAAACCAGATGATATTTCAGGGGGAACTTACACAGTTTCTAATGTTGGCACATTTGGAAACGTAATGGGAACACCAATTATTAATCAGCCGCAAAGCGGGATTTTAGCACTTGGAGCAATTAAGAAAAAACCTGCAGTTATCGAATCAGACTCTGGAGATTTAATTGGAATTAGACATATGATGTTTTTATCACACTCCTATGACCATAGAAATATTGATGGAGCTTTAGGTGGGCAATTTGTTAGAAAGGTTGCAGATTACCTAGAGAATTTTGATGTAAATAGAGCCTTATAAATGCAAAGGCTTCAAAAAATAATACTTTTCTATTTTATCTACTTACTACCTTTTTCAATAGTACATAGTCAAAGTTCTAAAGACTTAAAGCTGAAAATTCAAGGTGCCAATCAATTAATGATTGAAAAAAAATATTCTATTGCTAAAGATCTGTGGTTAGAAATAGTAAAGCAACAGCCAAAGAATGCAAATACTAATTATAAAACTGGTTTATGCCTTTTAGAATCTTCTAATTCTAAATTAGAATCGTTGAGATATTTAAAAATTGCTGCGAAAAAAATAAATAAAAATTACTCTCCATTTGACAATACAATTAATACTGCTCCAATCGAAGCAAATTTTTATTTAGGGAAATCTTACCATATTAATGGATTTCAAGATTCAGCAATTAAATACTTGAATAAATTCAAAGAGTTGTCATCTAAGAAACATTATTTGAAAAGTGAAAATGAAAAAATAGTCAAGTGGTGTGAAAATGAAAAAATAGTGGCCGACAACAGTAAAGATCATATAATTTTGAACGAATTTAAAAATACAAATACTGCCTACGATGATTTCAACCCTCAAGTTTCTAAAGACGGAAATACTATTGTTTTTTCATCCAATAAAACTAGATCTGGAAAACAAAACAAAGAAATATTTGATGTTAATTCCGGCAACCATTTTACAGACTTATATATCATTTACAAAGATTTAAAAAATGAATCTTGGATGGAATCTAAATTATTAAAATTTTCAAATTCAAAAACTAATCAAATATCCATTGGAAAATCTAATGATATTGAAAAAGTTTTTTTCACAAACGGGGAGAAAAATACTAAAGGAGGAAATGCTATTTCTTACAGTAGAAAGAAACAAAACTTTTCTTACGCTAAAGAGTTTTTGGATTTATCTGGATTTAATATTTCAAGTTTAATGATTACTGATGACGGACAAAATTTATTTTTCTCTAGTAATAAATCTGGTGGTTATGGAGGAGAAGATTTATGGGTATGTAAAAAAGAAAATAATTCTTGGTCTAAGCCTACTAATATGGGAGCTTCTATAAATTCTCAATTTGATGAAATATGTCCATTTTTGCACGCAGATGGAATGACGTTTTTTTATAGTTCAAACGGAGAAAAAAGTATAGGAGGATATGATATTTTTTGTAATCAAAAAGAAACTGATAAATCTTGGAATAGTTCTGTAAATATAGGAACCCCAATTAATACAGTGAATGATGAAATTTATTTTTCTACATCTGTAGATGGAAAAAAAGGATATTATTCTTCTACCAATAGCCAACAAAATTTAGACATATATTCTGTCAACATAACTAAACCCTACTCCAATCCAATTGTACTTCTAACTGGATATATTGACAAAGGAAACAGTGAAAATCTAGTTTATAACTTTAAAATCAAATTAACCAATACAGATTTAGATAATAACTCTAAGTTTTATGAACCCAACAAATTCAATGGAACTTATACATTTAATGTGGAGCAGTGTTACCATTACGATGTGCAATATTACAAATCATTTACTTTGAGTAGTGGCAAAGTAAAAGAAGTGTTAATTCAAGAACAAACTGTAAAAGTTCCTTGTGAACTAAATGAGGGATTAACCATTAGTCTCCCTGCGATAAATCAAAAAGGAGAACTATTAAAGAATAATAATTACGAAATACCAAGAGATAGTATTCTTGAAATTTTAAAGAAAAAGAATAAAAAATACAGCTATAAAGAGATTATTAGTACTGGAAATAAACTTATCGGACTTCTTTTAATAGATGAAGATGGAAATATAATTGATAGAGCAATATTAACTCCAGATGGATTTAAATTTGAAATATTAACTTCAAGCTCCAACTACAATTTTAAATTAGAAAACTTCCCAGATAGCTTAGAACTTTCGGATATTCCTATTATTCTTTTTGAAGAGGGAAAAGAGACCTTAATTCATGGAGATTTTGGAGAAAACAATACTTTTAAATATTTAAATAATTTTAGCACATTTAAATTCAAAGAATTAGTTGGTTTAAATAATCCCTTGTTCAAAGTATATCTAATTGATGAAAATGGAACAATAATACAAGAGGGACTACTCACAGAAAATGGATTTAAATTTGAGTTAATATCCTCTTCAACCCAGTATAAATTTAAATTAGAAAACTTTCCGGAAAATCTAGATCTTTCTGAAATACCAATAGAATTAGTTAACCGTAATGAAACACTTTTTATTATGGGTGATTTTTCTAACAAAAATGAATTTCTTTTACCAAAAATCCATTTCAAGAAAACTTTTCTAACAAATGAATACGACATAGAGAGACATCCTGACTTCCTTAAATTCATGGAACTATCTTTACAGAAAATAAAGGAAAATGGAAAAGTTAAATTAGAGATAGTTGGTTCAGCTTCTAGAATTCCGTCTACAAAATTTAAGAACAATACTGAACTTGCAAAACTGAGAATTGAAAAAGGGAAGAAAATAATTTACGATTATTTAGACTCCAAGAATATTTCTAGAGATAGTTTCCAAATTATAAAAGAAAAAGCAATTGTTTCAGGGCCTAAGTACAATTACAAAGCAAAAGACAAGAGTATTTATTACCAGTACCAGTATTTTAGTATATGGGCCGAATAATACATTAAATTTTATTTCAAAAATTTACCCTTACAATGGAAATTAACTTAGACAAATCACTTATTGTATTAGATATTGAAGCTACTGGTGATCAAATAAATAAAGATAGAATTGTAGAAATTGGAATGATAAAAACCAATCCCGATGGAAGCGAAGAGATTTACGACCAAAGAATTAATCCTGAGATTCCTATTCCATTAAATATTTCTGAAATTCATAGCATTTATGATTTAGATGTTAAAGACAGTCCAACATTTAAGGAATTAGCTAATGAAATTAAAACATTTATTGGCGATTCTGACCTATGTGGATTTAATTCTAACAAGTTTGATATTCCAATTTTAGAAGAGGAATTTTTAAGAGCAGGATTGAAAAGTAACTTTGAATCTAAAAAATTGGTAGATGTGCAAAATATATTTCACAAAATGGAAAAACGAACTCTAGGCGCAGCACACCTATTTTATTGTGGCAAAGAAATGGATAATGCCCATTCTGCAATTCATGATGCTAGAGCTACACTAGAAGTTCTTAAATCTCAAACTAAAAAATATCCAGAACTAGAAAATAATATCGATTTTTTAAGTGATTTTTCAAAAGCTAATAAAGCATCTGTAGATTATGCAGGAAGAATAGTTCTAAATGATAAGAAGCAACCAATTATTAATTTTGGAAAACACAAAGGAAAAGAGTTAGAATTTGTATTTAAAAAGGAGCCGGGTTACTATTCGTGGATATTAAAAGGCGATTTTTCTCAAAATACCAAATCTTGTTTTACCAAACTTTGGGAGGAATTTAAATCTAAGAAATGAAAATTATTTGTATTGGTCGAAATTATCTAGAGCATGCAAAAGAAATGGGTAAATCTATTACAAAAGACCCTATTTTCTTTCTAAAACCTGATTCCTCTCGTATAGCTAAAAAGCAACCTTTTTTTTTACCAGATTTCAGTAATAATATTCATTACGAAGTAGAGTTGGTTTACAAAATAAAAAAAGTGGGTAAAAGTATTGATCCTGTTTTTTCTAAAGACTATTACGACAAGGTTGGTCTTGGTATTGATTTTACAGCAAGAGATTTACAAGAAAAATGTAAGTCGAATGGACATCCATGGGAAATAGCTAAATCTTTTGACCAATCTGCTTTAGTTGGTGAAGATTTTTTCGATGTTAATTCTTTAAAGGAGTTAAATTTTTCATTGTCAAAAAACGGGGAAACTGTTCAAAAAAGCAATGCCAATGAGATGGTGTTTAGTATTGATCAAATAATTAGCTACGTTTCTAAATTTATTACTTTAAAAATTGGAGATTTAATTTTCACTGGAACACCTGCAGGAGTTGGTTCGGTAAGAATTGGGGATAAATTAGAAGGGTTTATAAATAAGGAAAGAGTATTTTCTCTTAATATAAAATAATTCAATATTCGATTAGCTCTTGAATATATTCACTGCCTTGTAAAATATCATTTTGATCTCCATTATTTATTTGAGTTACTATTTCCTCTTTATATACTAGTCCTAGGCCTAATGAATAGATTTCTAGAGAATTTTCGTATTGTAACAAGTTAGATTTATAATGTTGGTTAATAGTTACACAACTATCAAAAGTTAAATTATTTAAAGTGAAACTTGTATGAATACTTTGGACTGTATATTCTTGGTATCCCAAATTATTAAATGCATTTCCATTCCAAAAAGAATTTTCATCAATTGGGAATATTAATTTTGTGTAACTAAGATTTTCTTCCGTTTGTTGTACAGAAGTTGTTGTTTTTTTTGCGACCCAAACATCTTTAATAATGTAATTATCTGTAGTATCCATCCTCGAATATCTTTCTATTCTATAGGCAGTATCTCCTTGTAAATCAATAAAAGATTCTGCTATAATTTCTTTTAGGTAATAGGAAGATGTATCTTTTCCAAAAGAACTATGAATAATATTAGTAACTAAAAAATGTTTTTCTCTTTGTAGTTCTATTGGAAAATATTCTTTGTAATACTTAACTTCGTTGTACACTACTGGATCACATGAAAAGTGAATAATAAGTAATAAAAAAAAGATATTATTCTTCATTTTTCTTCTCCACTAATTTTCCTTTTTCATAGCTCGCTTTTTTCATATTTGACTTTTCACCATCATAAAAAAACCAATCTCCTTGCTTCAAATCATTTTTAAAACTCCCTTTTTTATCTATGGTTCCATCAGCAAAATAGTAAGTGAACAATCCTTCTCTTTTTCCCATTGAATAATTACCTTCTGACTTTACTCTTCCCAATTTATAATATTGTTTCCAATATCCATTTTTTAATCCCTTTTTACAATTGTATTCTTCCATAATTTTAACAGAATTAGTTTCTTCATCTGCCGGGTAATATAAATACTGAGTGCCTTCCATAGCACCTTGGTCAAAATTAAAAACATTAAGTAATATTCCTGTTCTAGAATAGGTAAACCATTTGCCTTGTTTCATTTGGTTAATAAATTTCCCTTTAGCCATAACATAACCATTGTCAAAATACATTTCAGAGGAGGAAAGAGAATCGTTAATGAAATTTACTTTTGCCGAAACATGACCTTCTTTGGCAAAATAGGTAAAGAGTCCAACTGGTTGGTCGTCGACAAAACTGCCATTATATCTAATGGTATTGGTTTGTTCATGGTAACCAATCCAATCCCCTGTTTTTTGATTTTTTTTATTGGGTTGATTT
>CAYREL010000023.1:0-9037 GCA_964423275.1 uncultured Flavobacteriales bacterium
TCTTTTAAAGATGGTCAGATAGAAAGTGTAGAAATTGAAGTTACTATCGAAACCCCTGAGAAAAACTCTCAATAAATAGTTTTATTATTTATTTCCAGCTAAAGCAGCTATAGAAATCTCCAAATTATTTATGACTTGAAGCGCTTTTATGCAGCTGTTAATTGTTGCGCCAGTGGTAACTACATCATCCACTAATAAGGCTTTATTTATACCATTAAAATTTCTTGTTAGATAATACTGGTCATCTACATTAGACCATCTATTATATCTTGATTTATTCACTTGAGATCTTGAGTTATTTCTTCTTTTAAGGTGGTCTTTTAGAACTGGCCTTTTTATTACTTGTGAAATCCCATTTGCTATATATTCAGATTGGTTATATCCTCTTACTTGTTTCTTGATTTCACTTACAGGAACTGGAATTATAAAGTCGAAATCTTTATTTTTAGATTTACAAACATTTTGAACTAGGAACCCCAACTCTATTCCCAAAACAAATGCAGTGTCTTTACTGCCATTATATTTCATTTCGTAAATCATTTTTTGAAGTAATTTATTCTTGAAAAATTTAAAAGCATATATTTCTGTGTTTACAGAATATCTGCCAAAAAAAGAATTAGAATCAGAAGCAAAAGAAGATTTTATTTCCATTAAGCAAGAAGAGCAAACTGCTCTTTCTGAAAACAATAAAGGCTGGTTGCATCCAGAACAAAAATCGGGATATATAAGTTGTATAAATTCTTTTAACAAGATGTATTAACTTTACTATAATTAATCGTTAGTCAATAGAAAATTAATTAATATGAACGACAACCCAACTACCAAAAATAAATATTCTTCAATTGTTATTCTGCTGTTAGTAGTTTGTCTAGGATATACAGGGTACTTAATAAGCTCTCTTAATAAAGAAAATCACGAAATATCCAAAGAGCTTTCTAGTCTTCTTATGGAAAATAATGAGATGAACAAAATCTTATTAAATGAAGATGCATTGTCTGCATCCAAAGCATTTAATTTAAAAGACAATTTAAAATTATTATTGGTCTCTTATGATAGCCTTGAACTAAGCAATACTATAGTTGTAGACAGTATAAATCAACAAAGAGAGAAAATTAAAACCCTAATGTCAAAAGTCGATAAACTTAATAGTAAATCAAAAAAAGACTGGAGATCGATATTCAAACTAAAAAAGGAAGCGGAAACCCTTAGAGGAATTATGAAAGGGTATATACATACGATTGATTCATTAAACACCTTAAATATTAATCTATCTAATACTTTGACAGAAAAAACCAATAAATTAAATACGGTATCTAATGAGAATCAGAAGTATAAAAAACAAAACAAAGATTTGCAAAGTAAAGTTGCTCTTGGAGCAGTTCTACAAGCAGGAAATGTAACAGTCTCAGCTATAAGAATTAGAAATTCTGGGACACAAAGTGAAACTACTAGAGCTGCTAAAACTAATATGATAAAGGCCTGCTTCACCTTGCTGGAAAATAAACTTTCGCAAGCAGGAGATAAAAATATTTATATCAAAGTAGTTGATCCAAGTCAAAAGACATTACTTTCTAAAAATCCAATTAATATTATGAATTCTGATGGGGAAAATTTAGAACTTAGTTCAAAACGAATGGTAAATTATCAAAATGAAAACATGGATTTGTGTATTTTTCATGAAATGGAAGAAGTATTACAACCAGGTAATTATAAAGTTGAAATTTACAATGATGGGTACTTTATAGGAGAGTCGTCTTTTGCTTTAAGGTAGAGTTACAAAATAAAAATTAAGCCAATTAGAAAGATTATAATTATGACTAAATATTGCCATATGTCTACAAAATATACTTGGTATTGTTTCCAAATAATTTTAGCTTTTTCTAAAAACTTCATCTTCTTTTTTCTTCTATTTAGTACAGTCAATGCACAGTTTAGCGATACTCTTCAATTTAAATATAAAGATTCTAAAGTACTAATTGTTTCTAAGGGCAGCACAGATAATGAATGGGAATTTGAAAACAGTATAAATGAGGAGAAATACATAAAAACAAAATTAAAAATAAACTTTTCATTTGGTAATATGCAGCTAAATACCAATTCTATTTTTAATGGCTTTAGTAATTTTAGTCCAATTAGATATAAAGCACTTAGATCTGTGAATATGAATTTTGGACTTTTCTTTAAATCTTTTAATATTAAAAAAGAATCTCTAAAATTATTTATTGGAGTTGGTATTGGAAAAAACAAATTAGATCTTGATAAGCAATTAATAAGTTTCTCTCCTGATACGATGACTATATTTAATTCCTCTTTGATATCTGGACCACAACCAGCAATATCTAAAAGTATTTTAAAACATCATTATTTTACTATTCCTTTAAACATTAGCTGGGTACCATTTCCTAAGAAAAACCCAAAGATAAAAACCGAACTAGAGCTTGTAAATCAATTTTTGATGGTTGGCAAATCCAGATTAGAATATGAAGTTTTAGACCGGACTATAGAAACTAAGAATGATTTCTTCAATAATAAATATTGTCTTTCAGGAAATCTAAAGTTTATATATAAAAATATTGGAGTATTCTTCCAAACCAATATTTTACAATATTCTAATCTTTATAAAAATCTTCATACTTACTCTTATGGTTTGACATTATGTATATAAAAAATATAAGAATACTATTTATAGTAATCGTGGGATTATTGTTTTTAACCTGCAGTACAGATAATGGCTACCAACCACATCTTATGAAGCCAATTGCTAAGAAAAATTACCATGAAATTCTTTTTGCTTTAGATAAAAAATATTGGAAAGGCGATTTAGGTAATACCATCAAAAGCTCTTTTGAAAAATTGGTTAAAACTACTCCCTTACCTTACGAAAAAGAATTTGATACTGATTTTGTGGTCCCTAATAAAATTTTGAAAAACATAAAAAATAACAATTGTTTTGTTTTTGTTCAGATCAAAAATTATAATTCTAAAAATATAGTGCCAGTAATTAAAAAAGATCTTTGGGCAAATGGACAGTTAATTGTAGAGCTTAAGTTTAAGTCTGAAAAAGCTGCAATTAGTTATTTCAAGTATAAAAATAATGAAGTAAAATCAATTTTAAAAACTTTTAATTTAAATAAGATTCAGAAAAGTTTTTCAGACAAAAACAATATAAATAAAGAATTAAAGAAATCAATGGCTTTGAAATTTAAGGCTCCCGATGGGATAAAACTTAATAAAAAAGCGGAAAACTTTTGGTGGTGGAGTACGCTTGAAATTAAAAAAGATCAAAACGGATCGCATGAAATTCAAAAGGGAATTATTTTGTATCAAGAAGACTATAAAAACAAAAATCAATTTGAAAAAAATGAAATTATCTCTGTAAAAGACTCGTTAGGCCGAGCTTATCTTACTGGGAAGAGAGATGGCTCTTTTATGAAAACAGTTGAAAATGAAATAAGTAAAACAATGGATACATCCTTTTATTTAAATAATAAATATATTAAGCAAATAAAAGGCTGTTGGAGAATGGAAAATGATAAAATGGGCGGGGCTTTTTTAAGTTATTCTTGGCTCAACAATAAAAAAACAAAAATTATAACTGCTCAAGGTTATCTTTACGCACCAAATTTTGAAAAATCAAAATATTTAAGAGAGTTAGAAGCTATAATAGTTAGCGGAATCAAATAAAATTACTAGTTCTGGATATATACTCCTTGCGAAATAGCTTGGTTTTTAATACTTTCTTTCCAATTTAGAAACTCTTCATAATCCGACTCTCCAATATAAATTTGGCGTTTGGTTTTCATTAAAATTATCATTCCTTTTTGTTGAAATGAAATATTTTTTATTTTATCCCAAAAAAGAAAGTGTTGTTGGTTATTTAAAATAATTAATGCCTGTTCATTTTCAATAATCTTAAAAGCTTTTTTTCCAGAAAACAAAAAAAATAGACTTTCACCAATTAGGATATAAAGCACCACTACAAAAAAGAATGTCATATCTAAATAAAACAATAGAATTATGCTTAATGGAATGAAAATAAAGAAAGGCAAAGTTTCGTAGGTAAAAGCTTTAAGCCATCCAGATTTTGAGATTTTAAATCCTTCTTTCCCTTTAGTTAATTTAATTTTTTGCCATCTAGAGAAGCTTTTAAACCCGCCAATTAACAATAAAATTATAGGAAAAAAAATAGTGATTTCTTTGAATATTATTAGCTCTACTCCAAAATCTTGATTGTGGTATAGAAAGGCCAATAATGCAAACCCAACTACCAAAATATTTGAGATTAGATTTAGAACCCTGTTCATTAATTTTCAATAGGATTGTTTTCGTTACAGTCGAAAATATATTCACAATCGGAAAGAACAATATCCTTAAGAGTTAGCATAGCAGCGATAGCAATTTGAGAATAATTTTGTGATGCATTTTTAAAGTTTCCGTATTCATTTCTCCACATCCATTTTATCAATTCCATCCCTTGAAGAGGCTGGTCTAATTGGCTTAATAATGATTCTACATTTCTTGCCCCAGCGTGGTAGATATGAAGAACTAAAAGCTTGAACCACAATTCATCACCTTGAGGTTCAATATCTCCTACATTACATAAAATCCTATAGGCTTGTGGGATGCAGATTGTTCTTAATAATTCGCTTGCTGCAAAAGCAGATTTATTAAAATCTTTTCTTTCGTCAACATACTTATTTACAGTAAGGCCCATATCTCTTGCAACTCTTTTCATTATTTGAAAAGGGCCATAAGCACCGACACTAGAATATTTTAATTGGGCAGGACTTTCAATTAATAAAATTGATTGTGCAAACCAAGGGTCTACATTATTTTCTTGGAAAATATTTATTGCAGTTTCTAAAGAAGGAATCACTTGCTCTATTTGGTAAAACTCTTTTTTGCCAGTAGTAATATATAATCTAGTGTTGGTGTCTAAACAGTAGTAATCTATAACTGAATCTTTAAAGGCTTTTTTTTCTTCATCTGATTGATTAAACCACATGTCTTTATTTATATAATCTAAAATTTGTCTTGTACTAGCAATATTTATTAAGCAAGTATCTTTAGTTGTTGTAATAATAGTTTTCCAAAATTTTGATTGCGCTAGAGTGTCCCAACGTTCCTCCACCAGCATTTCAGGATCTATCATCTCATGGCTGCAGCTGTCATCAAAAAAATAAACATCTATAATATTTTGAGATATTGAATTTAGACTCAATAATAATAGGAAATAAAGTAAATATCTTTTCATCTCTGCAAAAATAAATTAAATTGAAAAGTAGAATTGCTAATAGATAAGCAACTTTAAAGAGTGAATTGTGGATAATTATATTTTAACGAGAATATCTCCTGCTCTTTTAAGGGTTTCCTCTTTTTTTGCAAAACAAAATCTAAGATTCTGTTCGTCATTTTTAAAATGAGAAAATACAGATATTGGAATACTAGCTATTCCATTTTTAATTGTTAAATCTCTAGCCATTTCTATATCTGCTATTTCTGAAATCAAAGAAAAATTTAAAAGCTGAAAATAGGTTCCACTACAAGCCTTGGCTTGAAATCTAGAAGCAGAAATAATTTCTAAAAACAAATCTCTCTTTTGCTCATAGAAGTGATTAAGTCTCAAAAAATGTTCTTCATTCTCTAAATAATCTGCTACAGCAAACTGTAATGGGTGATTGGCAGAAAAAACATTGAATTGATGAACTTTTCTAATTTCAGACATTAATTGTTTAGGCGCCACAACATATCCTAATTTCCAGCCAGTTACATGAAATGTTTTTCCAAAAGAAAAGGTAGCAATTGATCTATTAAAAAGCTTTGGAAAGCTGCAAATTGAAAGATGTTTTTTATTGTCATAAACTAGATGTTCGTAAACTTCATCACTTAAAATTATTAGATCGTATTTTTCAGCTATTCTTTCTAAGTTGGTCATGTCCTTTTTTGACATAATAGTTCCCAGTGGATTCTGTGGAGAATTGATGATAATCATCCTTGTTTTTGAAGAAATATTTTCTTCAACTGTATTCCAATTAATATTAAAATCTGGAGATTCCATCTCAATAAATACTGGAATTCCTCCGTTAAGCTCTACAGCTGGTTGGTAACAATCAAAAGAAGGAGAAAAAATAATAACCTCATCATTTGGGTGAATTAGTGCAGAAATAGTAGTAAAAATTGCTTGAGTTGCGCCAGCAGTCACTGTGATTTCCTCATGTTCATTATAATACTGATTATAGTTTTTGGATATTTTCTTGGATATTACTTCTCTTAATCTTAAAACTCCAGGCATTGGGGCATATTGATTGAACCCGAGTTTCATATACTTTGCAACAGAATTTATAAGAACAGGGTCTACTTCAAAATCTGGATATCCCTGAGATAAATTAATTGCTTTATTCTCCATGGCAAGTTTAGACATTGAAGAAAAGATATTAGTCCCATTATGGGGCAACTTGGACTTTATTGATTTTTTCAAAATACTGTTTAGAGAATTATAGTTTTTTAATAGGCTTGGTGATTTTTATCCCAATGCTCATCACATCTTTTAGAATAGTGTCTCTCATGGCTTGAATAAGTTTGAACTTATAATTTCCTTTTATAGGAAACTTGATGTTTTTATAAAGTGAATGGTTGAAATTTGCAATAATTCCGGATTTATCGCCATTCCAATTTCCTTTCTTGTCCATTAAAAAAACTTCAAAAGTATCTGTCCTTGTCTTGCTATTTGGGAAGTAAATTTCAGAAAAAACAAACATATTTGACCATTTATAATCAGTAGATGTTCTTAGTTGAAGAAAAATATTATGAGGGTTAATAGTATCTGAAATAGATGTTTGAAAAACAATTGTGTCTTTATAGGATAGCTGGGTATTTTCAATGTCAACATAATCGTTGAAAATAATGTTTTCATCACTGCAACTTACAAGAAGACCAAAGATTGCAATTTTTAAAAAAGATTTTAATTTCATTAAAAGGTATTATTTAGTTCTCAAAAGTTTATAGAGCTTTATAGAGACATCAAGCATTAATATTTTAGGATTTGCATTCCTCTCCATGTGGTAATAAGCATCATTCATTATGGAATTAATTTCAGAAATATTTTGGTGATTTACAAATGGTTTAAATTTCTCTAAAAAACTTCTTTCACTCTCACTAACCCCTTCAATTTCCATATTGTAATTCCTTATTATGCATTGTCTATACATTTCCAATGAATAAATTATAAAATCTTTTATCTGCTCTCTTCCTATTTTAGAAAATTCATTTACCCAGTCAATAGTATCTGCAATATTTCTTGAATAACAAAGTCTCATCCAATTAACAAAAAGAGATTTGTTCATTTCTGAAACACCAGCATCTAAGTGAGTAGTTATGGCCTTGTTTAGATTGCCTTTGGAAATCTTAGCAATATTTTTTGCAGAAGAAGGTTCTATTTGAAATCTTTCTTGTAAAAAAGCAGAAATATTTTCATCTTTAAGTCTAGGTACGTTAATACTCTGCAGTCTTGAATTAATTGTAGGTAGTATTTTGGATTGGTTGTTAGATACAAAAATGAAATAAGTGTTTTCTGGTGGTTCCTCAATTAGTTTTAATAGCTTATTAGCAGCTTGAATATTCATAAGCTCTGGCATCCACATCACAAGAATCTTGGCATTTCCAAAAAAAGATTTAAGGCTGATTTTAGATAATATAGATTGACTTTCTTTAACCCCAATTACCCCTTGCTTATTCTCATTGCCCATTTTAGAATACCAAGTTTTCTTTCCCAAACATTTGTACTTTTCTAATGCCTCTAAGAAAAAAGATCTTTGATCGTCAGATGTTTCAGAATGCTCGGTTTTTGAAAGGTGAATTGGGTATGAAAAATGTAAATCTGGATGTTGGTTTTTTTCAAACATTTTACATGAAGAACACTTTTTACACGAGTCTATTGGTGTTGGGTCTTCACAGAGAAGCAAGGAAGAAAAAGAAAGTGCCAATTGCAAATGTCCACATCCCTCAACTCCATTTAATAGTAAGGCGTGTGGAACTCTATCAGATTTAAATAAATCTAATAATTGAGTTTTAGTAGAGTCTTGCCCTGAAAAATCTGAAAAATACACTCTTCAAATATAGTTAAACTTTATATTAGATAACCAGTTTATTTGGGTCTGGTAATCTATCTAAAAGGTCTTTCTCCTTTAGGATTGGCAGAGCCACATCCCCAATATTTTTAAATATTGGGTAAGCAATAGATGCTTCTTTAGTACCTTTTTTTATCATATAACTATTAATATCCCAGCTTTCAATCATAAAAACAACTACTACCAAAAAAGAAAGAATTTTAATAACTCCAAGAACAACTCCTGCTATTTTATTTAAAAGTTTTAGTTGAATAAAATTGATGAATTTTTCAGATATTTTTACAATAATTGCTCCTATAATAACAATTCCAAAAAATAGGATAATAAAACAAGCAATAGATAAGTATTTTTCTTGGACTTTATCAATAATTAGGAACTCTATAAGTTCTTGGTGCTGCGTTCCTATCCATACTCCAACTAGGAGACTTGAGATTCCAAGGATCTGGGCAATAAGTCCTTTTTTAAATCCTGTATATGCTCCCCATATTAATGGAGCCAATAAAACAATATCTAACCATATCATTTTATAAAATTAAATTTAAAGAATGGCATTATGTGCTTTTGCTTAGATAGATATTCACAAATAGGAGATAAAAACTATCTAATTATAAGGATTTTCGATTTGGCTTTAGAATACCCATCTTCTGACGTAGCTAAAAAATAATATATACCACTTCCTACCAATTGATTGTTTTTGTCTAGTCCGTCCCAAACCGCTTGTCCGCCGTTAGAGAAAATGGTTCTAATATGAATTCCACTTGCGTCTACAATTTTAACCTCAGAATTATTCATCATTCCCTTTACAGCAATATTTCCTTGATATTCTGGTCTAACAGGATTTGGATAAACTACTAAGTCTCCAAATTCATTCGCTGGAGATGTAGCTGTAGATTTAAAAGCAAGAATTCCCT
>CAYREL010000024.1:0-8977 GCA_964423275.1 uncultured Flavobacteriales bacterium
TCCCTTCCTCAGGAATATAAATTCCAGGCTCTACTGTAAAAACCATATTTTCTTCAATTGGCTCTGTCCAAGAACCAACATCATGCGTATCCAAACCAATATAATGGGATGTTCCGTGCATAAAGTATTTTTTGTAGGCAGGCCATTTAGAATCCTGATTTTGGATGTCTTTGGAAGAAATTAAATTTAGCTTTAATAACTCTTCTTCCATAAGTTTCCCAACTTGCTTATGGTAATCATTTAGAAAAACTCCGGGAGCTAATAATTTTGTAGCTTCTTTTTTCACACGCAAAACAGAATTGTATACCTCTTTTTGTCTAGATGTAAATTTTCCATTTACTGGGATACATCTTGTTAAATCAGAAGCGTAATTTGCATACTCCGCACCAAAATCCATTAAAATAATATCTCCGTCTTTACAGCTTTTATTGTTTTCAATATAATGTAAAACACAAGCTGATTTCCCAGATGCAATTATGGGAGTGTAGGCAAATCCCTTCGATCTATTGGAAAGAAATTCATGCATTAACTCAGCTTCAATTTCGTACTCCATTACATCTGGCTTAATAAAATTTAAAATCCTTCTGAAGCCTTTTTCAGTAATATCACATGCCTGTTTCATAATTTCAATTTCAATGCTATCTTTTACAGATCGGATTTGATGCATTATAGGGGCTACTCTGAGAGTTGGATGAATTGGAAAATCGGAAAGAAACTGCTTTACAAATCTATCCTCTCTTGTCTCCATAGAATTGGAGGTTCTTAAATGCTCATTGCTATTTAAATAAACAGATTCACTTTCAATTACTAGTTGTCTAAATATAGTTTCGAACTTATCTAACCAGTATATTGTTTTAATTCCAGAAACTTCGGTTGCTCTTTTTTTAGTCAATTTCTCGCCCTCCCAAACTGCAATGTGCTCACTGGTTTCTTTAAGAAATAATATTTCCCTATGTAATTTGTTTTTGCAATCTGGAAAAATTACCAAAATACTCTCCTCTTGGTCAACTCCAGAAAGATGAAATATATCTCTATGCTGGGTAAAAGGAAGCGTACTGTCTGCCCCTGTATTGTAAATATCATTAGAATTGAAAACAGCCAAACTATTTTTTTTTGTTTTACTTGCAAACCTTTCTCTATTATTTATAAATAATTGAGTATTAATTGGAAGGTATTTCATGGTCTATAATAATAATTAATTATCAGTAAAAATAATAATATTTAAAGGATTGTAGAAACTAAAAGTAATTTAGATCAAATGAAAAATAAAATTCGCTAAACTATTTAAAGCAATGACAATATGATGACAAATAAATTACAGATAATTATTGATTTTTGTAAGTATATAAAAGTTATTGAATACAGTTCAAATCATAGCGTTTACCCACAGGCAATTCAATTTTGACGAAATCGGTCTTTTTCACTTAGATGATAAGCAAAGAATTGACATACTGACAAATTTAAAAACAAATTTGGATATTGATGAACTCATGTATCTCTCCACATGTAATAGAGTTGAGTTTATTGTAAGTCACGAAAAAAAAATCACAAAGACTTTTGTAGAAAAGCTAATTAAACAACTTTTAGCTGATCAATTACCAGCCAATTTAAAAGATATTGTTGACAGAGCTGAAATTATAAATAGTAAAGCTGCAGTACACCATATTTTTTCAGTAGCCTCTTCCATTGATTCCTTAGTGGTTGGGGAAAGAGAAATAATAACCCAAGTAAGAAAAGCTTTTGAAGAATGTAGAGAGAATAATTTGTGTGGAGATGTAATAAGAGTATTGGTGCAATCAACTATATCCACAGCAAAAAAAGTATATACAGAAAGTAATATTGGAACTAGACCTGTATCAATTGTTTCATTGGCTTTTTTAGAACTGAAAAAATATATTTCCAAAAAACCAAAAAAAATACTAGTTATTGGCGCTGGTAAAACTGTTACTTCGATGTTGAAATTTACAAGCAAAAACCAGAAACATCATTACACCATCTACAATAGATCTATTGAGAAAGCCCATAAATTAGTTGAGACTTTAAATATAGATGCAGAAGTTTTTCCACTTACAGAACTAGTAAACCATAATTCTAAATTTGATTTTATAATAAGCTGTACTGGCTCCAAGGAAATTGTACTTTCTCTGGATAAGTTTAAAAAAATTAGTTCGAATAATACTAAATCAGTAATTGTAGATCTTGCTGTTCCAAACGACTGTGATATTAAAATCTCCGAAAACGAAAATGTAAAACTTATAAACGTAGATCAGTTAAAAGTTAGAGCAGAAGAAAATCTTCAAGCTAGAGGAGAGGAGATAAGTAGATGCCTAGACATTATTGACAGACAAATTATTAAATACTACATATCGGAAAAAGAGCGAAATCTTGAAAGAGCTTTAAGCTCTGTTCCAAAAAGCATAAAAGGAATAAGACAGAAAGCTTTTAGAGAAGTTTTTGCTAAGGAGTTAGAAACACTAGACCCAGGAGCAATTGAAGTGGTTAATAGTTTGGTAGATTACATCGAAAAAAAATACATTAGTGTTCCAATGAAGATGGCCAAAGATATTCTTCTAAAAGAAACAACGAAGTAATTTTTGCAAATAAAAAAAATAACCATAGGATCTAGAGGCAGCAATCTTGCCTTGTGGCAGGCAAATTATGTGAAAGATATATTGTCTAATCTAGGAATTGAATCCAATATCAAAATAATCAAAACTAAGGGAGATAAAGTTCAAAATTTAAGTTTTGATAAAATTGAAGGGAAAGGTTTTTTTTCCAAAGAAATTGAAAAAGCTCTTTTAAATAATGAGATTGACCTTGCTGTCCACTCACTAAAAGACCTTGAAACAGACCAGCCTAAAGGACTTTGTATTGCAGCTATCCCAAAAAGAGAAGATCCGGCAGATGTTCTTCTAATTAACCCAAATTCTGTTGACGAATCACAGATTTTAAATATTATTAAAACACCTGTTGTTGGAACCTCATCCGCAAGAAGAAAAAATCAATTGCTTTTATTTCGTGAGGATGTTATTATTAAAGACTTGAGAGGAAATGTTCCCACAAGAATTAATAAGTTAAGAACTAATGAGTACGATGCTATTGTCCTAGCAAAAGCAGGACTTAACAGATTAAAAATAAATCTTTCTGAATTCTACGTTCAAGAATTACCTGTAAGTTCATTTATACCTGCTCCAGCTCAAGGTGCCTTAGGTCTTCAAGTAAGAGAATCTGACAAAAATCTTAAAAAAATCCTAGAGAAAATCTCCCATAAAGACAGTGAAGAAGATGTAAATTTTGAAAGAAAAATTCTAAATGGTATTAATGGAGGTTGTCATTCTCCCTTTGGGGTTTATTCTACAAAAGACCAAAATGGAGAAAGAATATCATGGGTCAGTTACTCAGATAAAGTAAGTGAAACACCAGTCAGATTTATTTCCAAGTCTTCCAATATTGAAACAATAGTTAATAAAATTAACAGCAAAATAAATCCTTTTTCTATTTGGATATCTAGATCCTTAGCTAAGGATAGTATTTTTAATAAATTGACCAAATCTTCATCAATTTCTCTAACTGCAGAATCTTTGATTGAGATGAAAATTATAAAAATTGACTCCATTCCTCCCTGCGATTGGATTTTTATTAATTCTGCTTTTGCACTTAATTCAATAATGCATCTAAAGAGTGATTTAAAATCAAAAAAAATTGCTGCATTTGGAGATTCTACAGCAAAATACATACAAAAAAATGGCTTAAAAGTTGATTTTATTGGAAAAGGGGCCCCAACTAATGTTGCTCAAGGGTTTTCTTCAATGGTGAATTCTAACGAAATAGTTTTTTTTCCATCTTCTAATAAGTCTTTAGGAACTGTTCAAAGTGTTATCGATAATAGAAATAAAATTATTGTAGAAACTTACCAGACCCTTTTCATAGATAAAAAAGTGGAAAATCACGATTATTTGGTTTTTACAAGTCCAAGTAATGTTGAGGCATTTTTACTTTCCAATAAAGTTAATAATCGGAAAATTATAAGTATTGGACCAAGCACGACAAAAGCACTTAAAAATGCAGGAATTACTGACGTTCTTGAATCTTTTCAAAGTTCTGAATTAGCCCTGGCAGACGCTGTATTTTCTTTAATTTAAAAAAGATGAATTATCTTGCTCATCTAGTTCTTTCAGGAAAAAATGAAGAAGTTTTATTTGGGAATTTCATTGCTGACGCTGTAAAAGGAAAATCGTATCTAACTTGGTCAAAAAACATTCAGAAAGGTATTTTGCTACATCGATTTATAGATCATTATACAGATACCAATCCTCATTACTTAGCTGGTAAAAGAAGATTCTATGAAAAGTTTCCTAAAATGGGAGGAGTCATAAATGATATTCTTTACGACTACCTATTGTGGCAATATGAGCTTAAACATAAAAATATACAATTAGACAAAGAAATAATTCGTTTTTATAGAATTTTAGATGGATTTGAAAATAAGATGCCTGAAAGGATACTCTATATGTATCAATACATGAAAAAAGACGATTGGCTTACCAATTACCAGTACAAACACGGAATTAAGAAAGCTCTTAATGGCATCGGAAAAAGAATAAAATACTCTGATAATTTAGAAAGTTGTTTTGGTATTTTAGAGTCTTCAATTTTTGACTTTGAAAAAGAGTTTGAAATGTTTTATAATGAAATTAAAGAGCACACATCTTCTTTTTATGTAAATTAATGTTTTAAAACTTTAAAAATGGAAATTAAAGCCCCTTTTAATTTAAATGAATGGATTGAAAACAACCGACACCTATTAAAACCACCAGTTGGTAATAAAAATCTATATATAGATTCTGGAGATTATATAGTCATGATTGTAGCTGGACCAAATGCTAGAAAAGATTATCACTACAACGAAACTGAAGAATTATTCTACCAAATTGAAGGCGATATCATTGTTAAAACTCAACAAGAAGGGAAATTAGTGGAATATAAAATTAATGAGAACGAAATGTTTTTGTTACCAGCAAAAGTACCACACTCTCCAATAAGATCTGAAGGGTCAATAGGTTTAGTTATTGAAAGAAAAAGAAGCAAAGAGCACAAAGACGGGTTGATGTGGTTTTCTGACACAGCTAATGAGTTGTTGTATGAAGAATATTTTCAATTAACCAATATAGAAAAAGATTTTTTAGCAGTTTTTAAAAGATTCTATTCCAATGAAAAATTGAGAACTTGTCCTAAAACAGGAGAAATTATGGAAGTGGACAAAAGATATATAGATTAGTTATTCTAATAAATTTATATGGCCTTTTAAGCTGTTAAAAGTGTTGTCAAAATCAAAATACTCTATAGACCATATATAACTATCTATTTTACATTTATTTCCTAAATATTTCCCATCCCAAAAATTATTTATTTCAGTTGTATGGTATATTTCTTCTCCCCAACGGTTGTATATCCATAACTGGAAACTTTTTATATTTTCTCCAACTATCTCAAATTCATCATTTTTTAAATCCCCGTTTGGTGTAAAGGTATTGGGGACAAAAATAGAACCCCTTATATTGACTTCAACCGTGTCGGAAGCCAAACAGCCAATGGAATCTGTAACATTTAATATATATAATGTAGTTTCCGTAGGGTTTATTTGAGGGTTTAAGCAATTATAGCAAGATACCCAAGAGCTTGACTCCCAGAAATAGTTATTGGTATTTGTATATCCGTTTAAAGTTATGGATTCACCAAAATTCATCCAGAAATCTGTTCCAGCATTTACAATAGGATATGGAGCTACATTGACTGACACTTCAAATGTGTCTTCACATCCAAAAATATTTTCAACAATTACTTTATATAGGGTATTTTGTAATGGGTATGCATAGGTCCAACTACTGTCATAATTAGATAAATTATTACCTGGATACCAAAAATATTCTATTCCATCTTGTGCATATATTTCAGCAGTATCACCAATACAAATTGACGTGTCTCCAAACGCACTCCCAGAATATCCAAAAACAAGAACAACAATAGAATCTGAGGATTGCCCACAGGCATTTTGAGAACTCATATAAAAAGTCATATTAGAATCACTTTTAACCCATATATTATTTCCAATGGTATCGTAAGGGTTAATTAATGGACTCCAAATAGCAGATTCTATATTCGATGGAGCAACCAATATGGAGTCTCCAAAACACAAGTTTACGGTGTCTTGAAGAATGATATTTGGGATTGAAATGTCAACATCAATATATACAGAATCTGTATAGACACAACCATTAGAGGTAGTGATATCTACATAATACGTTGTGCTTTGGGTCGGACTTATAATAGGATTTGCACTGTCTATATATATTATGTTAATTCCTGACCAGCGGTAAGTAATTCCACCACTAGCAAATAGTGTCAAACTATCTTCTTTGCAAATTACACTATCGCTGCTTGTCTGGTAAATATCATTTGGTATGTTAACATCAAAATAGGCAGTATCCACCCCGCAGCTATCAATAGCTATTAGCATGTAGGTAGTCGATACAGATGGAGTAGCAATTACCTGTTGTGAAACACTATCTGAGAGAGAATTAGTTGGAGACCAAATAAACTGCGAACCTCCATAAGCATTTAGAGTGGATACTGTTCCGGGACACAAAACACTATCGCCAATAACCAAAGCATTGTTTACAGCATAAATATTTATTTGAATATTTGCCGTATCTGAAAGTACACAGGCATTAGAATCAGAAACAATTAAACTAACATTGTAAGTTCCAGTATCGCTGTAATTATGATTTGGACTATCTATATTTGATGTGTTTCCGTCTCCAAAATCCCATAGGTATTGGTTGCCTCCCTGTGAAAGACTTGTGAATTGATAAGAATTTGGTAGACAGGCGAAGTAATTGGGGATACTAATACTAGAACTTATACTTTCTAAATCAAATTTAAAAGCACCAAGATTACAATATTGTCCTCCGTTGGTATTGGAAACTACATTTGGCGTTGTTGGAAAATCGTTATTGCCTTGGCAACCAGCACAAACAGCTTGGTAGATTTTGCCATTTTTATCAAACCTACTTGTTCCACCATCTACATGTTCTCGACTTTGATTGCCGCCAAAATAGCCTCCGTATAACATCGATTGCATATCTTGATTAAAAACTGCTAAATAGAAATCAGCTCCATCCGTATTGTTTTGTAAAGAATTCATCAATGGCATATTATTAGATGTTCCGTTTATTAGATTTAATGGGCCACCTAATCCTCCCCAACCAGAAGTATAAATAAGCCCACAGTTGGAAACTAAAAAAGCAGACGGGGTAATATTTTTGGCTAAACTTCCATTACCAAAACATGTAGAGACCAAAGTAGTGGACAGATTAGAATCTAGCTTTTGAATAAACTGTGAACCTAAAGAATTATAAACATTAGATGGGAAAACATTGGTAGAAGAATCTGTCAGGCCAAATAAAAATATATCGTTATTTAAATCTATTTGAACAAAGTAGCACTGATTAAAACCTCCGTCACCAATATAGGTGGAGGCTAAAATGTTTCCGTTAGAAGTAAGATATTTGGTTACAAAACCATCAATATTACCACCGTATGTTGGGTTTGCAGCTGTATTAGTAGTAAAAAAATCATTACTCATTGTTCCGCCAGTAATAAGTGGCTGATTTTGATTATTTAATTGAACTGAATATCCTGCATCATCATTAGAACCACCATTGTAAGTACTCCATAATAAAGAAGATAAATCACTATTTAACATAAAAGCCACTGCATCTTGTTGTCCTCCTATTGTGCTCTGGGAAGCATTTACTAATGGAAAATCTAAGGAAGAACTACTAGAAGCAACATAACAATTTCCTTGGTCATCTAATGTGATTTCTCCACGATACTCGTCTGCATAAAAATGACATAGATTATTACTGTTGTAACTATTGGCTCCAGATTCATTGATACCATCATTTTTACTTCCTCCTACAAAAGTAGAACCCAATAAGTTGCTCCCGTCACTAGAAAATTTTGTTACTATAATGTCTGTTCCGTTTGGGTATTCTAAGTAATAAGATGGTGTTCCTTGTGGATAGTTTATAAAACCAAAGAAATCGCCTCCATTAAAAGAAGTATCAAACGCATTTAAAGTAGTTGGAAAATCTGAAGAGCCAGTACTTCCAAAAATAAATAATTCATTATTGGTATTAACCACCAGACTATGCGGATTTTCGTTTCCAGTTCCGCCAAGATAGGTACTGTATTTTAGTGAATCTCCATTTGGAGAAAATTTACTAATACAAATATCCGTTCCATTATTACCAGTTCCTATTCCTCCATTGAAGAAAATATCATAGGAGCCTAATGAAAATGGATACCCATTGCCAAAAGATATACTTCCAGCATAAAGATGTCCTAAATCATCATATGTAGCTGTTTCCCCCCAATTATTGGTAGAAGATCCTGAATATGTGGAGAAGATTAAAATAGGATCAATAATTAGTTGGTAGTTCTTATTGTAACGATCCAAAATTTTGAAGCTTAGTTCATCACCTTCTAGATGGAATGCGCATTTTATAATCTTTTTTACACCATTAATAATTTGATAGCTTAATGGGGCTTGCTCTATTATATTTCCTACAGAAGTTTCTAGAATAAGATGACCGGATTTAATATAAATATTATCTAAGCCTTGATAACGAATTTTAATTGAATTGGTTTTGCCACCTGGGTGAACAATAAAATCATATTTTAATTTACCACCATATGAGTAATAACTTAAATCAACTCCATCATATATATTTTGATATTTTAGTTTGTTGTAAATAGGAATATTGGACTTCCACCTAGTAGAATCAGCTCCAACGAAGTAATTGTAAAAGGCATCTATTTTTTCATTACCAATAATTTTTAAATTTTCATTACATCCAATAAAATTACTTTCATAGACATGTCCCAAAACATTTTTAAAATTAGTATCTCCATG
>CAYREL010000025.1:0-8844 GCA_964423275.1 uncultured Flavobacteriales bacterium
AATTTTTTATTTGACTTAGAATTGGTCAAAGATTACCAACTTCCAGATTGGATTCAAAACTGCGCTAAAATTAATAATCTTGCCATTGACCCTCAAGCAATTGTTTTACTTTCTGAGTTTTTAGGTAATGATTTGTCAGAAATAGAAAAAAACATGCAAAAGCTAAAGTTACTTACTAAAGATTCTCAAGTTGTAGATGCCGATATGGTTCAAAAACATATTGGATTTTCTAAGGACTACAATCTCTTTGAATTAACAGATGCTATAGCTGCTATGAATATTCAAAAAGCTGGTTTTATTGCTTTTCATTTTGGGAAGAATAGTAAAAATCATCCAATTGTTGTTACCATTGGTCATCTTTATGGCTTCTTCACTAAATTAATGAAATTTCATTTTTATA
The DNA here is from genome assembly GCA_964423275.1 of uncultured Flavobacteriales bacterium. GTDB lineage: Bacteria > Bacteroidota > Bacteroidia > Flavobacteriales_D > Parvicellaceae > MED-G20. The sequence goes on from CAYREL010000025.1 coordinate 401, forward strand.
AAGACAATATGGGAGACAGCCAATTAGCTGGAAAGATTGGAGTTCATCCGTTTTTTTTAAAACAATACAAACAAGCATCAAAATTCTACTCCAAATCCAAGTTAGCTAAAATTTTGTCTCAGTTGAGGCACTATGATTTGATGAGTAAAGGAGTTTTTGCCCAAAACACCTCACACGAGGAAATCTTGAAAGAAATGATTTTTAAAATAATGCATTAAATTTTAATATATGATTGATTTAAGAAGTGATACTGTAACCAAACCATCTAAAGAAATGAAGACTTTTATGATGGATGCTATTTTAGGGGACGATGTTTTTCAAGACGATCCAACGGTTAAAGAACTAGAAGAGAAATCTGCTAGAATGTTTGGCCATGAAGCTGGATTGTTTTGCTCTTCTGGAACAATGACCAATCAAATTGCTTTAATGGTTTATTTGCGACCTGGAGATGAAGTAATATGTAGCAGTGAAGCACATATATACAATTATGAAGGAGGAGGAATTGCAAGAAATTCTGGAGCTTCTGCAAGATTAATAAATAGAAATAGTGGCATTGTATATTTAGAAGAAATAATCGATAATATTAACCCAGATGACATTCATTATCCAGTAACCAATTTAGTAGCTTTGGAAAACACAATTAATAGGGGAGGAGGGATTTGTTATCCAATAACAGAAATAGAGAAAATTTCTAAGTTTTGTAAGTCTAAAAATATTCCACTTCATTTAGATGGGGCAAGACTTTTCAACGCTCTGGTTAAAACTGGGATTAAAGCAAACCACATAGGTCCATTATTTGATTCAATTTCAATTTGTTTTTCCAAAGGATTGGGTGCGCCAGTAGGATCTGTCTTAGTAGGATCTAAAGAGTTTATTCATAAAGCAAGAAGAGTTAGAAAAGTTATTGGTGGGGGAATGAGACAAGTTGGTATGCTGGCTGCAGCTGGAATTTATGGTCTAGAAAATAATATTGAAAGACTTGCTGTAGATCACCAACATGCAGATTTACTAGCTGAAGGGTTGAGAAATTGCACTTGGATTGATAAAGTCATGGAGGTAGAAACCAATATTGTAATTGGCTATATGAAACAAGGTTATCAAAACTCTAATTTTGTGGAAAAATTACAAAAACTAGGAGTTTCTATTGTTTCGTTTGGTAAAGGAAGAATTAGAATGGTGACTCATCTAGATGTTTCTAAACAAGATATTGAAAAGGTAATTTCACTACTTAAATTCTAAAATATAATACTGTATTTTCAATAGCATCTTCAATAGATTTAAACTTATAACCAATTTGTTTTTTTATTTTTTCATTATTGTAATAATTCTTTTGTGAAGATGTTTTTGCTGTTTCTTTTGTGATTTTTGGACTTTTTCTTGTTATTAAACTTGTCAAATATTCTATCCTCCATGCTAAATTCATTAATCTTTTAGAGGCAACATAAGATGGTGGATTGACATTCAGAGATTTTGAAATACTCTTAAAAACTGATTCATAGGAAAGATTTTCAGCAACTAAAATATACCTTTCAGAACTGATGGATGAATTCATTAGCTCTATTATAGAATTAGAAACATCCCTTACATCTACAAATCCATTTAGCCCTGAAGGATAAAATGAAAGTCCAGAATTAATTTTTTTAAATAAAGCTGTACTTGATCTATTCCATGTGGATGGACCAATTATTATTCCTGGATTAACAATTACAGACTGAAGACCTTCTTGAACTCCCCTCCAAACCTCATTTTCTGCTTTGTTTTTAGATATAGCATAAAAACTATTATCGTTACTCTCTACCCAACTATTTACTTCTGAATACTCTCCATCTCCTTTTCTTCCAATAGCAGCTACAGAACTTATATGGCCAAGTTTTTTTACTTTATGTTCTAGGCATGCATTGACAATATTTGCAGTTCCTTTAATATTGATGTTAGACATTTTGGATTGATCTCTTTTTAAAAAACTCACAATTGCTGCACTATGGTATACATTATCTACTCCCTTTACAGTGTCAAAAACTTGAATTACATCTTCAATATCCATTTCTACCCATTCAATCTTACTCAGTAATGATTCTTTGTTGTAAAACTTAAAAAGTTTGTTTACGTTTTCAAGTCTAGAGTTTTTAGTAAAAGTTGCTTTCACTTTGTCTCCTTTTGACAAAAGATCTAATAAAATATGCATTCCTACCAACCCTGTGGCACCAGTGACTAGATTTTTCATTTTTAAGAACTAATTTTTTAAACCTTTTAATATTAAATTCAATATTTTGATTTTAATTTATGTGAAACAAATATATTTGTTAATTATCAATAATAAGAACTGAAATTGAATTTTGTACAAGAGTTGAAATGGAGAGGTATGATTCACGACATCATGCCAAAAACTGAAGAGTTTGTCAAAGAGAATAAAATTTCTGGATATATAGGCTTTGATCCAACTTCAGATTCTCTTCATATTGGTAGCTTGGTACAAATAATGACATTGGTTCTTTTCCAAAAGCATGGCCACAAACCATATATTTTAGTTGGTGGAGCAACAGGAATGGTTGGTGATCCATCAGGAAAATCTAAAGAACGAAACCTCCTTGACGAAAAGGAACTCAATAAAAATATATCTGCTATCCAAAAACAGTTGTCTAAATTTCTTGTTTTTGATGATTCTAAAAATAGCGCTGTAATTGTCAATAATAACGATTGGTTTAAAAACTTTAGTTTTTTGGACTTTATAAGAGACGTCGGTAAACATATTACTGTCAATTATATGATGTCTAAAGATTCTGTAAAAAAACGTTTGGAAACTGGGATATCTTTTACTGAGTTTAGTTACCAGTTAGTACAGGGCTATGATTTTTATTGGCTGTATAAAAACCACAATTGCTTACTTCAACTAGGAGGCTCTGACCAGTGGGGAAATATTGTTACTGGAACAGAGCTTATTAGAAGAATTGATGGGGGCTCAGCTTATGCAATAACAACTCCATTAGTTCAAAAAGCAGATGGTACTAAGTTTGGCAAGACAGAATCAGGAAATATTTGGTTGGATGCTAAAAAAACATCACCTTACAAATTCTACCAATATTGGATAAACTCAAGTGATTCGGATGCGGAAAACTATATAAAAATTTTCACTCTTTATGAAAAAGAAAAAATTGAAGATCTAATAGTCGAGCATCAAACAAATACTGGTCTAAGAATATTACAAAACACACTTGCAAAAGACATTACAACTATGATTCATGGAGAAGATCAGTATTTAGCTGCTAAAGAAGCATCTTCCATCTTGTTTAAAAAAGGCAATGATGCAGTAGTTGCTTTAAAATCTCTTTCAAAAGATGTTTTTTTAGAAATATTTGAAGGAGTTCCTCAAGCTGAAATTAACAAAAACGAAGTTCTAAAAGGGATTCCAATTATTAATGCGCTAGTAGAAAGTTCAGGATTTTTAAAATCCAATGGTGAGGCAAGAAGAGCAATTAGTGAGAATTCCATTTCATTAAATAAGTCAAAGGTAGATTTGGACACTATAATAACCAAAGATGATTTAATTGACGATAAATATCTTTTATTGCAAAGAGGAAAGAAAAATTATTTTGTAATACTAGTAAATTAAAAAGAAAGCAGATTACATCCTCTTACTTCCGACTGATCAAACCTTCCTAAAATTTCAAAACTATCTTTTTCAACTTCTTTTCCAATGTCTTGGGTTTCAATAAAAGAACAGCTGTAAATATTGGCTAGATCTATGATATTGATTCCGCCACTAGAATTGATTTTAGCCAATGAATATGGATCTTCAAAATCTCTAATTATAAACTTCATCCATGGTGGTGTTTTAAATAAACCATTTTTTTTGGAGTAGGCTTGAGACAGTAATTCTGTCATCCCATATTCGCTATGAATGGCATCTACATTAAATGCTTTTTTAAGTTGCTGGTGTAGTTCTTGTCTAACCATTTCTTTTCTTCTGCCCTTCATGCCACCTGTTTCCATTATTACCCAGTTTTCTAAATTGAATGAGTCTAATTCTGAAAGCTCTAAAAGTGCATAACTAACACCAATAAGGAGAACATTTTTATCTTTTAATTTTAAAATTAAATTCTTCAATAAATCTAAATCATAGTTGATGTAATTACTCTCTGGATTTTCACTTTTATTAATGAAATTGTTTACCATATAAATTAATGAGCTGTCCCCTTGGTCCAAATAAGATGGCAATAATGCCAATATAGTCCACTCTTTTGGGTCACTATAAAAGTGTTTGTAACCAGCGCTAAAAGTCTGCTCGTATAATTCTAGATCTTTTACTAAATGCTTACTTCTTATTGTATTGGCTGTTCCACTACTAAGAAAAGTTTTTTCTATTTTGGAGTTGTCTGCAATAATGTGGTTGCTTTTAAAAAAGTCAATTGGCAGAAATGGAATTTCTTTGTAGTGATTTATTGACTTTTTTTGACTTTGTATTAAGTCAACATATTTTTTGTAAACGGGTATGTTTTTGTATTGAAATTCAAATACTTCCAACGCAACAGAATTAAATTCATCTTCGTTAGATATGTTAAATATTTTTTTGGACAGGCTCAAAATATAACTAAATAGTTTAAATTTAAAATATGATAATATCTAAGTTAAAAATAGTTATTGTTTTCTCATCCATGTGTTTAATTTCTTGTCTCAAACAAGAGTCTTATCCAAATGAGCCAATTCTTGAATATTTGAGTTTTGAAAGTTTGTCCGATTCTGGAAAGTTAACTTTTTCCTTTACAGATGGCGATGGAAATATTGGTTTAGATCAGAATCAGTTGGATGCTCCATTTGATCCAGGGAGTTTTTATTATTACAATTGTTACATTAATTATTATGAAATGATGGATGGAGAGTGGGTTAGAGCAACAGCCGATCCTCAAGGAAATAATTCTCCATTTGCCGATTCAATCACCTACAGTTATAGAATTGGCAATATGACACCCGTTGGTCAGAACAAAGCTCTAAAAGGAGAAATTGAAGTAATCTTAGAGCCTTTTTACTTTAATCCAATATCTAACCACTCTGATAGTATTAAATATTCAATTTTATTAATTGACAGATCTTTAAATCATAGTAATTTAATATTCTCCTCAACAATTGTACGTTGAGCAATACCATGAAACAAAATTTTTTTATTTATTTATTTTTTTCATTGCTATTATCTGCTTGTACTATAGCTAAACCTGTAAATTATTCTTTTCAAGACAACAAAAACTCTTTACATCCGCAATTTATAATTTACCATAATTCTGAAACTACCTCAAAATTATTTTTTCAGATTTTCACAGAAGATATACTATATTCAAGGGTAAATGTAAGTGAGAAATTTAGTTCCAAAATAAAATTACAATTTATAGCTTACAATGAAAATCGAAAGGAAGTTATTGATTCGGGTTCTTTAGTAATATCTGACAAGTATTTAAAAAATAAAAAACTTAAAATTGACACCAACTTCAGTTTCCTTTTTCCAAAGTCTAAGAAAGGGTTTGTAGATTTAAAACTTGTAGATATTAATAGAAATAGAGAGTTTTATAAAACCATTAAAATTGACAAATTAAATGATTACAACAGGCAATTTTATATTATTAAGGACTCCAATAATCAGCTTTTGTACAATGATTTCTTTTTTAAAGGACAGTCTATTTTTATCCAGAGTGAATTTAATAATCGAAGAATATATGCAAAAAACATAAATACTTCTTTTCCACTTTCCCCACCACCATTTAGCAAGTCTTATCAACCAGTATTTAAGAGCAATAATTCTGATTGTAAACTGATTAATTTCAATTCTCAAAAATTAATATCTTATCTTCTTCCTGATCAAGGATTTGTTTTTTTTCAGTTGGATACTTTGAGTAACCAAGGTTTTACATTATTTAATTTTCAAGAGGGCTATCCAAACTTAATTAATGCCGATCAACTGATTCCTCCTTTAAGGTATTTAACTACTAAAGAAGAGTTTGCTTCACTTGTTTCCACTTCAAATTCTAAGCTGGCAGTTGATCAATACTGGCTTTCAAAAGCTTCTTCTAAAGAAAGAGCTAGAAACCTTATTAGAATTTATTATTCAAGAGTTGAATTTGCAAATAAATTATTTTCTTGTCATTTAGAGGGTTGGAAAACAGATAGAGGACTAATTAGTATTATTTTTGGTCCTCCAAGTTATGTGACAAATAATAGAAATGCTGAAACTTGGATTTATGGAGATGAAAATAATATGAACTCTTTGAAGTTTATTTTTGAAAATAAAATGAACCCATTTACCAACAATGATTTTATATTAAAAAGAAATTACGCTTATAAAAATCCATGGTATAGAGCGGTGGATAGCTGGAGAAACGGAAAAGTATATTTATTAAAATGAACAAAACAATTACAGAAGATTTAACCTTTGGAATTAGGTCAGTTATAGAAGCCATAAAACAAGGCAAAACAATTAATAAAATTCTTTTACAAAAAGGGTTAACAGGAGATTTAATTAAAGAGTTGTTAGTTCTTGTACATAAAGAAAATATTGTAGTTCAGAAAGTTCCTGTTCAGAAGCTAAACCATATGGTGAAAAAAAATCACCAAGGAGTTATTGCAATGATTTCACCAGTTGCTTATCACGAAATTGATTGGCTGGTTCAGCAAGTTTATGAAAAAGGAGAAGATCCTTTTATTTTAATTTTAGATAGGGTAAAAGACGTAAGAAATTTTGGTGCTATTGCTAGAACTGCTGAATGTTTTGGTGTTCATGCCATTGTAATTCCTAGTAAGGATTCGGCCTTGATTACCAATGATGCTGTAAAAACATCTGTTGGTGCGCTATTTAAAATTCCTGTTTGCAAGGTTACTAGCTTAAATGCTGCTGTGGATTTTTTAAAGGGTTGTGGGCTTAAAATATTTTCTTGTACAGAGAAATCTGAAACATTGATAAATAAGGTGGAAACGTCCGGTCCTAAAGCTTTAATTATGGGTAGTGAGGAAGATGGAGTTGACTCGCAGTTAATAAAAGCTTCTGATGTGAATTTTAAAATACCAATGACTGGAACTATTGCCTCATTAAATGTTTCAGTTGCCTGTGGAATAGCTATTCATAAATTAATGGGGTAAGTAAAATATTTTATTAATAACTATATTTAATAGTAATGGAACTGAAATTTTAAATAAAAATCTTTATTTCCTAATTAATCCTAGAATATAACAAACTATATGAGCAACCAAATGAAACAAAAAATAGAAGAATTAGATAAGCTTTTACTATCTGAAAAAATTGCCCTATTTCTTTTAATTGTTACTGAACAATCAGATGGAAACTTAAATGAAGACGAATTCAAATTTGTTGAAAACAACCTTGTGATAAAAGAATCAAAAACAACTGATTTGGTTAAGCACCCGAGTTTATTGCATATCATTGACATGACTTCGAAAACAACTGTAATTAGTAATGCGGAGATAAAACAACATTGCAAACAATTATTAGAAACCCATTTAAGTCAAAGCCAATTTGATAAGTTTAAAAAATGGTTTTTCCAAAATTGGTATTCTTATTTTGAAGAACAGGAAATTAATTTTATGGAATTTTTTGGTGCCGAAGTGATTCCTTATTATGAACCTATCTTTAATTCTTTAAATATTACTTTTAAAAAGTGGATATATTCGTTATTAATTGAGTTACTTAAGGTCGAAGACGCAGGGGAGGAAAATAATCAAAATAAACAAGGTTGGTCTCAAGGTCTTCCTGGCGACATAGGTCTTGGAGATGTCAAAATTAAATTTACTGGTGTTAAAACAGTAAATTATGAAAACGGATCAAATTATTCCGGTGATTTTGTAAATGACTTATACCACGGAAAAGGATCTTTTACTTGGAGTAATGGAAATAATTATGAGGGAGACTATGTCAGTGGAGAATGTCATGGAAAAGGAAAATTCACTTGGACTAACGGAGAAAAATATGAAGGAGATTACGAAAATAATGAGATAAATGGAAATGGGATTTATTACTGGCCAAATGGAGATAAATACGAGGGTAATTTCTATTACTCAGATAGGGACGGAGAAGGTATTTATACTTGCTTTAATGGAGATAGATTTGAAGGTATTTTTGAAATGGGGGAAATTTCTGGCGAAGGAACATATTTTTGGAACGATGGGAGTTCCGTAAAACTTAATGAAAAGAATCTTTCAGAAACAGAATCTGATAGTCTTATTAAATTGATAGAATCTAGACTATCACAAAATGATAACCCAGAAAAAGAGTTATTTCTAAAGTTATCTTTTCATCCAAAAGTTGATTCTTCAGATTTGATAAGTTTAATGGCTGAACCCAATTGGGAAAGATTAAAAGAAAGAAATTTTGTATCTGTGTTGTTGCATTTAAACAAACAGTTTGATATCATGCAAAAGATGCCAGAACCGATTAACAGTAATCCTAG
>CAYREL010000026.1:0-8640 GCA_964423275.1 uncultured Flavobacteriales bacterium
CTCTTTTAACAGGTGCCTACCAAGTATCACCAACAGGTGGTCCAGTTTGGAACACAATAGAATTTGAATGCGATTATTCTACTGGAACTTGGGAAGTATTTGCTAATGGAACCTCACAAGGTACTTTTGTAAATCCTGATCCTGTTGCTTCGGTTAATATTTACCCTGGTGCAGGTGTTAATTATTACTTAGACAACGTTGAGTGGGGTGCATTGAAAGATGACGCTTGTAGATCAGCTAGTAGAACTGAAGCAGTAGTTACTGTGGAAGATTGTAGTAACATTCTAGAACTTGCAAAAGCAAACTTAGATATATATCCGAATCCAAATAATGGATCATTTACTGTTGAAAACAGTGTGGACATAGTTAAGTTAACTATTACAGATGTTCATGGTAAAATAGTTCAGTCTATCAATGAAATCAACTTGAATAAAGTAGATGTTGATTTAACAGACCTTGAAAAAGGAATGTACATGATAAATATTGAAACTAAAAAAGGAACTTTAACAGAATCTGTTATCGTTCAGTAAAAATAGTTTCACTATGAAATTTAAAGGGGGGCATTTAGCCCCTCTTTTTTTTATCTAATTTTTTTAAATATTAATAAGAGTGAAATCTGTAAATCATAAAAATTAAAAAATATACTTATCCAAAGACAGTTTTTTGTAAATTGAGTAAAATTCCAAAAAAAATGAGAAAATCTTATCTTATAGCATACACATTTCTACTTACTTTATTCTCCTTTAGCAGCTATAGTCAATGTCACTATACTATTGACATGCAAGATTCCTTCGGAGATGGATGGAACGGAGCTTCGGTAGATGTGACAGTAAATGGAGCCGCCGCAAGTTCATTTGGGTTTACAAATGGTAATAATAGCTCAGACTCTTTAATTACACTTAATGGTGACATTGTAGAGTTTAATTTTGTCTCCGGAAATTGGGATACTGAAATAACCTTCCAAGTCTACGATCCTTCAGGATTCCAAATTCTAAATATTGGTCCATTTGCCAATAACGATGGAAATGACAGCTTTTTACTAACAGATACTTCCAACTCTACTTGTTTACCTCAAAATGTTAGTGTCACATTCTCAGTTGACATGAACAATACAACTGCATCTTTTACAACTCCAGAAATCAATGGAGATTGGAATAGCTATTGCGGTAATTGTGACCCTATGAGCGATCCAGATGGGGATAATATTTGGGAAACTACCCTAACTCTACTATCAGGAAGTTACGAATATTATTTTACTGCTGATAATGTCTTAATTGAAGAAACTCTGAGTTCTGTTGAGAGTTGCACTAACGGGAATCCTAATGTTACAAGAAGAATTTTAAATATTTCTACCCAAAGCGTTACTTTACCTACTGTTTGTTGGAGTTCATGCTCTGAGTGTAATGATTTTCCTCAGCCTCCAAGTGGCGTAAATTGCACAATTGGAGTTCCTTCATTAGCTTTTTCTAACGATTGTGAGCAGCAAGGAAATTGGACTGGAGATTTTGGCACTGGAAATGGTATCTGGCAACTTAACACTGGGGGAACAGCATCTGGAGGAACTGGTCCAGATGGATCTTTTAGTGGAAGTTCTTATTTTTATTTTGAGGCTAGTACTTTTGGTGGTGGTGGAGCGAGTCAGTTCGATACTGCAACTATCATAAGCCCACAAATTGACTTAACAAATGCCATTGATGGTGCAGAACTATCCTTTTGGGTTCATGCTAGAGGAAGTTCAATGGGGAAACTTTCAGTTGGAATTTCAAATTCGCCAAATGGTCCTTTCACAAATGTTTATAACCAACTTGGGGAAACCCATTTAGCAGGAAATTCTCCATGGAGTCAAATTGGTATTAATTTAAGTTCCTATTTAGGACAAAGCTTATATGCAAGCTTTACTTATACTAGATTACCTAATGCAAACCCAACTTATACAGGAGATTTAGCAATAGATTTATTGGAGGTAATAACCTGTTCTAGCTGTCCTTCGCCATCCAATATTTCATCCAACAATTTAACATCCAGTTCAGCAGACATTAATTGGACATCCAACGGTGCTGAAACACAATGGGAAATAAATTACAATGGTAATAGTGTTCTTACCTCAAGCTATCCAACTACATTAAACAACCTTACTCCAAATACAACTTATAATGTAACAGTTAGTGCAGTTTGTTCTTCGACGAACCAAAGTCCAACACCTTATTCAACAACATTCACTACTTTGTGTAATTCTGAACTTGCTCCATATTTTGAAGATTTTGATAACGGAATTTCCAACTGCTGGAGTCAAGAATTATCTACAGACGATTTCGACTGGAGTTTAAATTCTGGCCCAACCCCTTCCAATGGTTTTGGCACAGGACCTACAGACGATATTTCAGGTGGTGGTAATTATATTTATACCGAAGCTTCCAACCCCAGAGATCCTGGAGATGTCGCAATAATATACTCTAGCTTAATAGATGTAAGTAATCTAACTTCTCCAGAACTTAATTTTTATTACCACATGTTTGGTCCAAATATGGGAACTTTGGAAATTGAAATTTTTGATGGTAATTCATATACTAATATATTTTCTCTAACTGGTGACCAAGGCGATCAGTGGTTTCAAAATACAATACCGATAGTAACTAGTTCTAGCGTAATTCAATTTAAAATAATTGGAATAATTGGTGGAGATTGGTCTGGAGATATTGCAATAGATAATTTTGAAGTTCGAGAAGCTCCTACTTGCCCAACTCCAACCAATCTAACATTTTCAAATGTGACTCCAAACTCAGTGGTTTTAGACTGGATTCCAGGAAATAATGTTAACTCTTGGATTGTTGATTATAATGGAAGCACAGTTAACACTACAATAATTCCTTTCACTTTACCCAACTTAACTCCTAACTCTACTTATGATATTTTTGTTACTGGGCTCTGTGCAAATAACGACACTAGCTATTCTTCTAACACCATTTCAGTTACCACTGCATGCCCTTACCGTGTAGCGCCGTTTACTGAAAATTTTGATACTTCATTTCCTTTATGTTGGTCTCAAGAAGCCACTAACGATGATTTTGATTGGGATTTAGAAGCGGGCGGAACACCGTCAGCAAACACTGGCCCTTCAGATGATGTTACTATTGGTGGAAACTATATGTATACTGAAGCATCTAATCCCAGAGATGATGGAGATTTTGCTATAATGTATAGCGAATCTATAGACATTAGTGGTCTTAACAACCCAAAGTTGAATTTTTACAGTCATATGTATGGTTCAGCAATTGGAGAATTACAAATTGATATGTTTGACGGTAATTCATACATTCCTATTTTCAATAAAATTGGAGACCAAGGAGACCAATGGGTGGAAGAAAATATCTTTTTGAGTACAACATCCAGTTATATTCACTTTAGAATAACAGGCATTTTAAGTATTAATGCAAATGGCGATACCTGGCCTGGGGATATTGCTATAGATGAATTAAGTGTTATGGATGGTATTGGGGATGATCTTGAAACTATAAGTGGATTTGCAATTTCAGCCTGTGATTTAGGTAATGCAGAGATTGTTACTATGGAAATTGTAAATGCTGGAGCTTCCTCTCAAAGTAATTTTGATGTATCCTACACTGTAAATAACGGAACTCCTATTATAGAAACTATTTCTAATGTGGTAAATCCCGGTGACACCGTAGCTTATAATTTTAACACTAGTCTAGATATGAGTGCTGATGGTATTTATAATATTGATTATGAATGTCTTTTATCCAATGATCAAAACCTTACCAATAACCTTTATTCGGGAATTAATGAAAACTTTGTAAGCCCTACTGCACCTGTAACAGTAGACGATACTATTTGCACAGGAGATACTGCTTATCTTGAGGCAGTTTCTAGTCAAGGGCAAGTTAATTGGTATAGCGATTTAAATGGAACTCAAGGCTTGAGTTCTACAGTGGTAACACCATTTACTACTACTACCTATTATGCAGAAGTTCAAGCTTCAAGATTTTATAAAGACGATTTTGAAAGTTTTCCAAATGGTTCTTTAATTGCTCAAAGTTCTCTAAACTGGTCTACTATTTCAGGAACTGGAGGTGGTCAAGATGATGCATTTATATCTGGTGCCCAGGCTTCTTCAGGTAACAATTCTATCTATATCAACCAGTTGAATGACGATGATTTATATCTTCTTATAGACCCCATTGTAAGTTCAGGCAATGTTGAAATAAGTTTTGACTTAAGAGTTGAAACCAATGCTAATATTAATTTTCAAGAGTCTTTAGCCCCTGTTTCAAATGAAATTTTTCAGCTCTCTATTGGGTCTGGAACCCTCGCTTTTGATATTGGCCCTACAGTACTTACTGCCCCTTGCCCTGCAAATTCCAATTGGTTTAATTTGAAAATTATTGGTGATCTAGACGCTTCCACATGGAATATTTATGTGGATGATAATTTTCTATTTGGGTCTTACATCGCAGGGGCAAATCTTTTAGCATCGGTGAACTTTAGACCTGAACCTGGGGATGAATATTATATAGACGATGTAGAGTGGTATGTAATTTCAGACGATGATTGTATTAGCCCATTGGCTCCAATTACAATTGTTGTTGAAGATTGTAGTTCAATTGGTGAAACCATAAGTCAAAGTTTAGAATTATATCCAAATCCAACTAATGGGGTTTTAAATTTCAATGGTAATACTTTAGTAGAGGATATTCAAGTAATTGACAACCATGGAAAAATAGTATTTGAAATTAATGTAAACAGATTCAATGGAAGTTTAGATTTAAGCCACTTAAACAGAGGAATATACTTTGTTAAAGCATCTTCCAATTCAGGATTAATTCACAAAAAAATTATTCTTAACTAAGCACTCATTATGAAAAAAATTATTCTCATTGCGATATCATTAGTTTTCTTTGGAGAGCTTTATAGTCAATACTGCTCAAACGGTGGTCCTATTAGTACTTTCGATTCTAATGTGGAAAGTGTTTTTATATCAGGCGAGAATAATACATCAATAAATTATACTGGATGTCCTGGAGTTTCTGGGGTGGAAAATCAATCTAGTTTGATGGTTGATCTTGTAGCTGACTCTACCTATACATTGGACGTTCAATTTGGCACCTGTGGTGGTAATTATAATAGCGCTGGTGAAGTTTGGATTGATTGGAATCAAAATACAATTTTTGAATCTACAGAATCTATTGGTAGTTGGAGTGGAACTCCTCCAACCTCGCTTTCTAATTTCACCTTTACTGTTCCGCCAATTGCTTTTACAGGAATTTCCGGTATTAGAGTTATGCAATATGAAGGAGGGTCTTTGCCTCTAGACCCTTGTGCTTCATTTACTTGGGGTTCGGTAGTAGATTTTTCAGCCGATATTTCTGGTGGATACACCCCTACTTGTCCTGCCCCTCCTGTACAGTTTATGGCAGCTATAAATATAACTGCAAGTAATGCAACTCTTCAATGGGTGCCAGCAGGAGTTGAAACTGAATGGGTTGTTGAACAAGGATTATCTGGATTCTCTCAGGGAACAGGAACATCTTCAGTAGAAACTACTACGAGTGTTCCAATTTCTGGCTTAACTCCAATAACAACTTATGATTTTTATGTACAAGCCATTTGTGGTCCTGGAGATACTAGTCTTTGGTCTGGCCCTTTTTCTTTTATAACTCCTTGTGCTGCTTTAACCCCTGCTCAATTAGAAGACTTTTCTAACGGCTTTCCACCAAATACTTGTTGGGAAGTTGCAGGTGATGGGGATCCTGGAACAGGACCTCAAAGTTTAGGATTTAGTAATTGGTACCAGGACGGGTTTGGAAATGTTGGAAATACTGGTGCTGTTGGAATAAATCTATATACTACTGGAAAAAATGAATGGATTTTAACCCCACAATATGATTTATCTAATGGTGGACCTTTTCAAGTGGAGTTGGATTTTGGAGTATTTACTTGGCCAACCACAAGTCCTGGAACTTTGGGATCAGACGATAGAGTAGAAGTTTTAATTTCAAGAGATGGCGGAGTTTCTTGGTCTGGACTAGCAAATTACAATAACAATTATATCACTGGACCCAATGGAAATCATGAAATTATTCCTCTGCCAGGCGATACTGGAATAGTTCAATTTGCAATTTGGGCTTCTGAGGGAACTGTTGATGACCCTGAAGATAATGATGTGATGATTGATAATTTTGCAATTAACTCTATTCCAAGTTGTCCCCAACCACTTTACGTAAATGCATTTAATATATTACCAGATAGTGCTTCATTGACCTGGACTGTTTTTGGAACAGATACTAGTTGGATAGTTTATTTAACTCCAACTGGTGTTGCGCCAGATACCAGTCATTTGACAATGTCTAACAACGACACCATTATATTTAGTGGATTATCTTCCAATACTTATTATGATTTTTATGTCCAGGGTATTTGCGGCCCAGGAGATTCTAGTTTTTTAACAGGCCCTTTTACATTTGTTACCAGTTGTCTTCCTATAAGCTCCCCTTACTTCCAAAATTTTGACAACTCTACTGCTCCTTATTTTGACCAATGTTGGAGTTCTTTAAATAATACTGGTGTTTCTTTTGCTAATGTTCAGGCTAACGACAATAGTTTTAACCCTATTAGATCATTACCAAATTCTATCCAGTTTTATAATTCTTCTGGAACAAGCGGAGAATTATTTTTTGTTAGTCCCATGATTTCAGATTTAGATTCCACCAAAAGAATTAGATTTCATTTAAATAGCAACTCTTCAAGTGCTGACTTAATTGTAGGAACAATGAGCGATCCAAGTGACCCTACCACCTTTACACTTTACGAAACTGTTGCCAATTCATCTTTCAATAACGGATGGCAAGAAATTATTGTGAGCTTTAATAATTACACTGGAACTGATAATTATATTGCTTTAGGTCATGGACTAAATAGCTCTTTTAATTATATTTTTCTAGATGACTTTCATTATGAAGATATTCCTTCATGTGTAAAACCTTCTGCATTAACTGCTTCTAATATTACAGCCAATAATGCAGATATTTCTTGGACACCAGGTGGGTCTGAAACTTTTTGGCAAATTCAATGGGGGACTTCTGGTTTTAGTTTAGGAAGTGGGGTTTTTGACACTACCTCTTTAACCAACTATAGTTTAACAACATTAAGTGCATCTATGGGTTATGATTTTTACATAAGAAGTATCTGCAGCCCAGGAGACACTAGCTATTGGAATGGGCCCCTCAGTTTCAATACTCTTATTCAAGGTCCAGTTGGAATAGCTTGTATATCTGGAGGAAATGCAGGTTTAATATATCTAGACGATTTAGAATCCCAGGGGCCGTGGACAGGAAATTTTGGAACAGGAAGTACTACTGGTCAGTGGAATGTAAATAGTGGAAGTACTGGTTCATTCGGAACTGGTCCAGATGTTGCTCATAGTGGAAGCAACTACTTTTATTATGAGACAAGTGGAACAAACCCTACATCAGGAAGTATTGTATCCCCACTAATTGACTTGAGCACAGCGACTGATGATGCAGAACTTTCATTTTGGTTACATGCTTATGGCGCAGAAATAGGTACACTTAATTTAGGAATTGGCAACACTCCAACAGGTCCTTTTACTAACGTATTTTCTTCTTCTAACGAAATTCAAACTAGTAATGCAGCTCCTTATCAAAATGTTGGAGTAAATCTTGGAAGTTATATTGGACAGCAAATTTATTTAGAATTTGACTACACTAGTGGAAACTCTTACACTGGTGATGTTGCAATTGATTTAATTGAAGTTACATCTTGCATCTCTTGTCCAAGTCCGTTACCTTCCTCTTTATCTGTAAATAGTATTTCTGCAGACAGTGTAAATTTAAGTTGGCAAGGAGCTCCAACTCAAAATAGTTGGCTAGTATATTTAGTCCCTGACACTAGTACTTTGGCCAACACGACACCTGTTTTAGTAACCAACGATACAGTAAATTTGGCAGTAAATCCTAACCTTAACTATAACTTTTATGTTAATGGAATTTGCTCTGCAGGCGATACAAGTATTTTAGCTGGTCCTGTGACTTTTAGTACTCCATGTGTGAGTTTTGTTTCGTTTCCGTATAACGAAGATTTTAGTACTTGGCCCCCAAACTGTTGGGATTTATCTGGAGGTACTCAAAGTTGTGTGCATTACAATAACTCATCTGCAGAAGCAAGTTTCTGGAGCTGGCAAGCAGGTAATTATGCTTATATGACTTCTCCCGTATTTGATGTTTCCAATATGGTAAGTCCAGAACTATTATTTGATTGGTCTCACCAGTACAATACTTTTTATCCAAACGACGCATTAGAAGTTTTAGTTTCTGGGAATGGAGGAGTTTCATGGACTCAAATTTGGTACAAAACTGCAACTGACTTAGAGTCCAACGATGGGGCAACTACCGCATCACCAGGAACATTTGTTTCTTCTGGAAGGTTAAGCTTGTCTCCTTTTGGGACATCCTTGCAGATTAGATTTAATTTTGCTTCTGGATATGGTCCTGACTGCTTTATAGATAATGTTGAGATAAAGGAGGCTCCACAGAACGATGTAGGTGTTGTGGTTGCTAATTTACCTACTGCATCTACTGGATGTGAAGTAGATAGCTCTATTGTTAC